>JAEZDQ010000198.1 GCA_023433225.1 Bacteroidota bacterium
GTCAAAGCTTTTAAATTCAATAGTATAGATTATTTACTTAAACCAATAAATGAAATAGATTTAAAACGAGCAATCGATAAATTCAACGAAAAACACACGCCTGTACTTTGGGATGCTTTTCAATTGAAATCGCTTTTAATCAATAATTTTGAAAATAAGTACCGTGAACGGTTTTTGGTTCAAATCGGAAGCAATTTAAAAACCATCGAAACTGAAAACATCAGTTGTTTTAGTTCTAAAAATAAAGGGACATACCTCTGCCACGAAAACCGCGAATATCCGATTGACCAAACCCTGACCGAACTGGAAAACCAACTGAACCCCAAAGATTTTTTCCGCATCAGCCGCAATGCCATCGTCCATTTGAAATTCATTGAAAACATCAGTACCCATTCAGGAAACCGTTTCCAGCTTTTTATGAAAAACCGGAAGGAAGATTTTATTGTGAGCCGTGAGCGCGTCAACGCTTTTCGTCAGTGGTTGGAAAGATAAGCTTCAAACCTCATGGTTTCCTTTTGGCATTGAGCCATAGCATTCCTGCTGCCACCGCCAAGCCGGCCAACATAAAATTCCGTGTTTTTTTGGTGGGAACCGGCAACATGGTTTCACCATAAATTTGCATCGGACCTTGTGAAGGAATCAAAATATTACCGTCGTTTCCCGCTCGGGTTTCTTTCATCATCAGGCTCATGGCGGCGGCTCCGGCCATTCCAAACAAAGAAGGGCATAAGCGGTAAACCTTTACCAGTGGCCAGGCCGATAAGTTGGGATAAACATTTTTTCTCGGATTTTTGGCGGTTTTGACCATCGCCTCGGCAAGAACTTTCGGATCCGATGCAATCGGTGGAATCTTAAAATCCAATCCGGAATATTTAGAAGAGTGCATATTGCCCGTTGAGCGTTGTAGTCCTGGATAAAGCGAACAAACGTGGATGTTTGGTTCATTGGAGACTTCTGCCTGTAAACCTTCGGACATTCCACGGATGCCGAATTTCGAGGCCGAATAAGCTGCGCTGAACGGAGCCGGTATAAATCCGCCGATTGAAATATTATTAATCAATATTCCCTTTTTTTGCTTTTTGAAAATCGGCATAGCTACACGCGCACCATAGAGGTATCCCAAAAGATTTGTTTTCACCAATTGATCCATGATTTCGAGCGGGATGTCTTCGAATTTCCCGCTGGCCATGACACCCGCATTGTTGACCCAGACATCGATTCCGCCATTGAGTTGGAGTGCTTCCTCAGCGAGGTTTTGGACTTGTTCTGCATCAGAAACATCAGTAGGAACAGTGATTGCGATGGCACCCAGATTCCTGCAAATGAAAGCGGTTTCTTCCAGTGCTTCTTTGCCACGTGCGGCCAAAACAAGGTTGCATCCTTCTTTGGCAAATGCTTCCGCGGCCGCTCTTCCTATTCCGCTGGAAGCACCGGTGATGACCACTGTTTTTCCTCTTAAACTGCTAAAGTCATTGTGATTTTTCATACTGTACGATTTTTGATTGGAAAATTCCATCCATCAAAACCCAAAGAATATACCATCCTTTGTTTTTTTTAATTAAATCCTTACAGTTTTGAAATAATTTAACGTGAAGGCTCCACCTTGTCCACAACCGGTTTGTTTTCCGCATTAGCAAGTTCCCAAGCGGTCGCAAAAATCAATTGGGCACGTTTGGCCAATATTTTATAATCGATTTTATCGGGCGTATCGGTCGGACGGTGGTAATCTTCATGGACACCGTTGAAATAAAATATCACCGGCACATTGTTTTTGGCAAAATTATAATGGTCGGAACGGTAATAAAAACGGTTCGGGTCGTCGGGCGCATTGTAGGTATAATCCAATTCAAGCCGGATGTGCTTTTGATTGACCGATTCCGAAAGGTTGTGCAAATCGGTGCTGAGTTTATCGGAACCGATTAAATAAACGTAATCCGGATTTTCAAAATGGGCTTCATCAACCCGTCCAATCATATCTATATTGAGGTTTGCGATGGTGTTTTCCAATGGAAAAACCGGTTGGATGTCAGTATAAAACTTGGAGCCTAACAAACCGATTTCTTCGGCCGTTACATGGAGAAATAAAATAGAACGTTTGGGTTTAAAGCCATCTTTAATGGCCAATTGAAAGGCTTCGGCAATTTCCAAGATGGCAACGTTGCCGGAACCATCATCATCGGCACCGTTGTAAATTTCACCGTTTTCCATGCCTACATGGTCATAATGGGCAGAAATGACGATGATTTCTTCCGGCTTCTCAGTTCCCGGAATAAAAGCCAATACATTTTCCGTATCTTTTGTAATCCTTGGATAAGTCCCGGCCGGAATATGTTGGAAATAATTTTGGACAAATTCGCTTTCGGGAGAAGCGATGCCTTGTTTTTGGTAGAAATTCCGCAGGTATTCAGCGCCTTTTTTTTGTCCCGGCTCTCCGGTGTCCCGTCCTTCGAATTCATCCGATGCGAAAATGTATAGATGTTTGCTGAGTTCATCCGGTTTTATGGATTGGATGTATTTGGGAAGTGACTTTTCGTAATCAGATGCAGTCAGGGTTTTTGGCGCGGAACATTGGATGTTCAGGGCGAGGACGGACAACAAAAACAGGTATCTCATATTTGAAAAGATATTGGAATGAACCACCCAAAAATACTTAAAATACACAGATAAAAAAATCCTTCTTTTTGAAGAAGGATTGCAGATTTATTTTTCTGTGAAAGGAATTTATTCTTGCGCAGCTTTGGCCACTTCGGCTGCCCATGCTCTGAATTTTTCTTTTTCTTCTGTTGGTTGGGATTGGAGGACTTCCTGTTGTTTTTGGTGGTAAGAAACCTGTTGTTTCAACAATTCCTCTAATCTTGCCTGATCGCCTTTTTCTTCGGCAACCCGGAATTCATTGTAATATTTTGCCAGCTCATTGGCATAAGCCTGAACATCAGGGTCGCTGAATTTCGGGATTTCCGATTCGGTAATTTGGGGATCATTTGGTTCATTCAATTCTCCTGAATTGTGATCCATTTCGGATTGGGTGTTTTCTACCGTGGAATCGTTCGGTATTTCTTCTTTTTTACAGGATGAAAGACTTATAAGGCCAATTGATGCACAGATTAGTATTGCTTTTTTCATTTTATTTTCAAATTAATTAAACCCAAAATTAATCAATTAAAGAGGAAAACCCTAAGCTTTCATAGTTTTTATTCGCTTGCCTGAAACTGGACTTCATAAAGATTGTGGTAATAACCGCCTTTTTCCAACAATTCGGTGTGGGTTCCGCGCTCCACGATCTTCCCGTCATCCATCACCAAAATCTGGTCGGCTTTTTGGATGGTTGCCAAACGATGCGCGATGATAATGGAAGTGCGGCCTTCGGTCAGCCTTTCGGTCGCGTTCTGAATCAAGGTTTCGGATTCTGTATCGATGGAAGAAGTAGCTTCGTCCAGCACCAATATTTCCGGATTGTAAACGTAAGCGCGCAGAAAAGAAATCAATTGCCTTTGACCTACCGAAAGGCTTCCGCCACGTTCGTTTACTTCGGAGTGGTAACCTTTTGGCAAAGACATGATGAATTCATGGATGCCGATTTCTTTGGCTGCTTGTTGGACTTCTTCGACAGATATGTGGGTATTCCCTAAAATAATATTTTCATAAATCGTTGAATTGAATAAAAACACATCTTGCAAAACCACCGCAATATGGCTTCTGAGATTACTCAATTCCAAGGAGTAAATGCTTTTTCCGTCGATGAGGATATCACCCGAATCAATGTCATAAAATCGGCTCAATAAATTAATAATCGTCGATTTTCCCGCACCGGTTGCGCCAACTATGGCGATGGTCTGTCCCGGATCCGAATGAAAGGAAATCCCTTTTAATACTAAATTTTCGGGAATATAAGAAAAATGTACATCCTTGAAATCAATTTCCCCTTTTACTTGGGTGAGCGTTTCCTTTCCTTTATTGGGCAGGGATTGGTCATCGTCCAGAATTTTAAATACCCGGTCGGCACCGATTAATCCGCGTTGAATGGCATTGAAACGATCCGCGATTTGCCGCATGGGTTGGGTGAGCATACCGATGTAGGTGATGTAGGCAAAAATTTCACCCACGCTGACATCCCCTTCTACAGCGGCACGCAGGCCTCCAAACCAAAGAATCAATCCGATGGCGAGTGCCGAAATGATGTCCACAACTGGGAATAAAAGCGCAAAATAAACATTGGTTTTCAAAAATGCTGTACGCAATTCCTTATTGATGACTTTGAATTTTTCGAACTCAGTCGCTTGGCGGTTGAAGAGTTGAACGATGTTCATCCCCGTCAGTCTTTCTTGGACAAAAGTATTGAGCTTGGCGGTCAAAGTCCTTTCTGCCATATAAACTTTTTTCAATACGCGTTGGAACAAATTGGTGATGACGACCATCAAAGGAAGTATCAAAATAACGATGGTGGCCAATGACCAGTTCATATAATACATTATGCTGATCATGAATACAACACGCAGGGCATCGACCATTAAAACCAAGATGCCGTTGTTGAAAATTTCCGCGATGGTCTCAATGTCCGAAACGGAACGCGTGACCAAAACACCATTGGGCGTTCGGTCAAAATAGCCCAACCGGAATTTGATGATGTGTTTGAAAAGCCTCACCCTCAAATAGCGAATGACTCGTTGTGCCACTTTATTGGCCAGAAAAATCACGAAGAATTGCAGTGTGACTTCAAAGATTAAAATTCCGAATAGGATGAATAAAAACCGGGTCAATCCCGGTAAATCAGGTAGAACCGGTTGGTTGTTTTCATCGTAAATCAAGATATAATTATCAATGGAAGTTCCGATTAAAAGCGGTCGGATGGAAGATGCAGCCGCGCTCAGCAGCGCAATCACCACCACAGCCGTGAACAAACCGCGGTAACTCATCCCGATTTTCACAACCCTCTTTAACCCCGAATAATCGAATTTGGATTCACTCATTGAAGAACAAAGTTTTCGGATAAACCACTTCTGCCAGAAAAAGACCTTGGGCGGGAGCGGAACCACTTGCAAAGCTACGGTCTTTTTGGGCAATGATATTGTTAAATTCAGTCAAATCGATTTTCCCTTTTCCTACATCGACAAGTGTTCCTACAATGGATCGTACCATATTTCTCAGGAAGCGGTCAGCTGTGATACTAAATTTTAGTTGGTTCGCATTTTGCTCCCATTGTGCCAATTTCACTTCACAGATATGGGTCTTTACATCGGTATGCAATTTGGCGAAACTGCTGAAATCTTGTTTTCCCAAAAGGCTGCGAGCGGCTTCATTCATTTTCCTTACGTCAAGTTCTTGGTGGATTTGCCAAGTGGAACCAAAGTTAAAAGGATTTTTCCCAATTTGGATAAAATAATGATAAGTCCTCTCCAGCGCATCAAACCTGGCGTGTGCTTCGGGTTTAACGGGATGGATTTTAAGAACCACAATGTCTTTAGGTAAAAAGGAATTCAATCGGTGAATCAAATCCTCAGGTAAATTTTCATCGCAATCAAAATGGGCAAACATTTGCCGGGCATGTACGCCGGAATCGGTGCGTCCCGCTCCGGTCAAGGCAATGTTTCTTCTTAGAATCGTGGACAAAGCATTTTCCAGTACTTCCTGAACACTGATTTGTTCAGGTTGTTTTTGCCAGCCAAAATAGTTTTGGCCATTGTATGCAAATTCCAAAAAGTAATGCAATGCTTTGAATTTAACGTCCAAAATTACAAATAAATCTTGTGGTATAATTTCTGCATGAAAAGGAACATGAAAATTTTTGGCATTGGTTTAATCATTTCCTTTTCTCTTTTAGGCTGTAAACAAATTCAACATGCGGCTGATTCCATCTTGAAACCGTCGGCAAGGGAAATTTATGCACGGGACTTTAAAACCAATCCAAAATTCGACGTCTGGGAAAATGTATTTAAACAGGCACAAGAAGATAGTTTAAGCATTCCGCATCCTTTTGTTTTGGAAGGGCGGTTCCATCCTGAAAATCTTTTTGCATACAGTTATGATTTGGAATTGGAGAAAGGGGACAGGCTGCATGTGGATTTGGTTTTGCCTGCCGATAGTTCTAAAGTATTTGTGGATATTTTCCAAAAATCCAATGGAGGAAGTTTGAAACATTTAAAAAGCGGAGACATAGAACCGGGCTTAAGTTTAGGAATTGAAGAAACAGGAGCTTACAAAATCATTGTACAACCTGAACTTTTTGCTGATTTTCCGTTTACCATTCTGATTTATACCCAACCCGTTTATGGTTTTCCCGTTGCAGGAGCAGGAAACGGGAACATTCAAAGTTTCTGGGGTGCTCACCGTGACGGGGGCAACCGCTCGCATGAAGGGGTGGATGTCTTTGCAGCCCGGGGGACGCCGGTCATCGCTTCTGCGGAAGGAAGGATTGGTTTTACAGGCGAACGTGGATTAGGCGGGAAACAGGTTTGGCTTCGGGATGGCTTGTTTGGAAATTCATTGTATTATGCGCACTTGGACAGCGTTGCGGTTTCTTCCGGTCAAAAAGTCCAACCCGGTGATACGTTGGGATTTGTAGGGAATACGGGGAATGCAAAAAATACACCGCCCCATCTTCATTTCGGAATTTACCAAGGATACGGCGGCGCGGTAGATCCTTTGCCGTTCATTCGGGAACGGCAGGTACCCGAAGCGGATAGCGGGTTTGACAAACAAATTGCGATCATACTTAGAAACGGAAGTGAACTCCGATTGGGACCCTCGACCAAGAATCGTCAAATAGCATCCTTATCCAAAAACGATTCGGTATTTGTTTTGGGCAAGGCGGATAAATGGTATCATGTCGCTGTAAGTGATTCGCTTAAAGGGTTTATGCATGGTTCATTGCTGGGATTTTAGAACCACATAAAATAATTGTTTTCCCAAATCAGGATAAGGGTTTAAAAAGGAAACTCCATGAATCCAGCCAAATAAAATCCCACAGCATACGTGATGTAAAGTATGGTATTCATAATGGTTAATCGGAGAATCAATCCTGGGTATTTATAAAAATGCCCCATCAAGTGGCCGAAAACGCTACCGTAGAGGTAAAGAAAAAATGCCATGAATATCAATTGAAAAAATCCGAATTCAAATTCCATATATTTTTTTGAAAATAAAATCATCAGCAAACTCAACAAATGCATGAAAATCCAAATGAAATTGATTTGTGCATTGATATAAGTATTCGCCAAGAAATGTTCCCAGAAATTGTATTTCCTTTTTGCGAAAAAAATCCAAGTAACCATACTCGTAAAAGGAATCATCAGAAATATGAAAACGCTGAAATAGTTCTCAAAGAAATTCTCGTTTACGGGCATTTCAAATCCCGGTTGGTAAACCTGCATTAGTTTTTCTTTGACCCACATCAGCATTTTAACAGCCAATGCACTGGCAGCCGTGAGGATCATCACATAGGCGAACGGGCGGAAATGTTTTACCCTTTTGCCCATGAGGTATTCTTCCACCACTTTTCCCGGGCGCAGGAAAAGCCCTTTCAAAGTATAAAAAAATCCACGGTCGATATGGAAAACGGAGTGCGGAATGTCATGCAGGAAATAATGTGCGTCGATGCGTTTTTCCTTCGCATTTTGGCCACAGTCGGGACAGAAATGGCCATCAAAAACAAGTTCACAGTTCAAACACTTTTTGGCTTTCATTTATTTTCGGAACTTATAAAATCCGCATTGCTAAATTTATAAATATAAAATGAATTAGCTTTACAGTTTAAACCAAAAATAATGGCAAAAATCCTCCTGCTTTCAGATACCCACGGCTATTTAGACGAACGGATTCTGGACTATGCTTCCAAAGCAGATGAAGTCTGGCATGCAGGAGATATTGGGGATTTAACGGTGACAGACGGACTCACCAAAGTCTGTAAATTGAGAGCTGTTTACGGCAATATTGACAATGCCGGAATCCGTAAAGAATTCCCATTGCACAACCGGTTTGAACTGGAAGGGGTTGATGTTTGGATGACGCACATCGGCGGATATCCGGGGAAATACAGTCCCGCCATCCGTGCAGAAATTTATCGCCATCCACCCAAACTCTTTGTCTGTGGCCATTCGCATATTTTAAAAGTGATGCCCGATAAGAAACTGGAGTTGCTTCACATGAACCCGGGTGCTTGTGGAATTTACGGTTTCCACCAATTGCGTACCATGTTGCGGTTTGAAATCGACTCAAAGAAAATCGAAAACCTTGAGGTCATCGAACTGGGGAAAAGAGGCGGGTCGATCGGCTCCCGATAGATTGTTTTTGGCGACAAAAATCAGTCAGAAATCAGTGTGGTTTGACTTTAGTTCCTTAACTTTAAGCTTTAAATTTTTCAACAATGCAAAAAAGACAATTGGGTAATTCAGACCTTCAGGTAGCACCGATTACTTTCGGCGGAAATGTTTTCGGATGGACCATCGATGAAAAAAAATCCTTTGAGATCATTGACGCTTTTATTGGAGCCGGTTTCAATTTTATCGATACAGCCAACAATTATTCCTACTGGGTCAAAGGAAACGACGGTGGGGAATCCGAGCGGATCATCGGGAATTGGGTTAAAAAGAGAAGAATCCGTGACAAGGTGGTCATCGCCACAAAAGTCGGCGGTAGGGGAAAGTCTGCCGAAAGACCCAATACTTCCCGGAAACACATTCTGGAAGAAGTTGACCAATCCCTCATCCGTCTGCAAACCGACTACATTGACCTTTACCAAACCCATTACGATGACGGATTAACACCGGTAGAAGAAACCCTTTCGGCTTACCAGGATTTGATCAAGGAAGGAAAAATCCGCTGGATTGGTGCATCGAATATTTCACCCGGAAGGTTGCATGAATCTCTCCAAGCCAGCGAAAAATTCAACTTGCCGAGATACCAGACATTGCAGCCCGAATACAACTTGTATGTCCGGGAGAACTACGAAAAAAATTACGAACCCATTGCCCGTGACCACCAATTGAGCGTGATGAATTATTATTCTCTCGCAAGCGGTTTCCTAACGGGGAAATACCGGAATGATGGCGATTTGGACAAAAGCCAGCGTGGCAAAGATGTGAAGCGGTATTTAGACGAAAGAGGCTTAAGGATTCTTGACGCATTGGACGAAGTTTCCAAAGAATACCAAACGACTTCGGCGGTTATTTCACTCGCTTGGTTGTTGGCACGACCTACTATCACTGCGCCGATTGTGAGTGCGACCAGTCTCAGCCAGCTTGAATCCCTGATCCAAGCTCCCAAAATAGAACTCAGCCCTTCGGCTGTTCAAAAACTCAATGAAGCCAGCCGGTATTGAATGTTTAAACAAAATTTATTTTTTAAAAATAAAATAAACGGCTAAAACCAGAAACACAAAACCAATGAGGTGATTCCATTTGAAAGTTTCATTTTTGAATGCAATCAAGGTAAATCCCGTAAAGACTACCAAAGTGATTACTTCTTGGATTACTTTCAGTTGCCAGATGGTAAACGGGCCGCCATTTCCCACAAAACCGATTTTATTGGCCGGGACTTGTGCCATGTATTCAAATAATGCTATCATCCAACTGAATAAAATAATTTTCATCAAACCCATATTGGCAAACCAACTGTATTCTTTAAACTTCAGATGCCCATACCAAGCGATGGTCATGAAGATATTGGACAAAATCAACAGAGAGATGGTATAGAAAATCTTCATTCCTTAAGGGTTTTTAGGTCGCATCAAGCCTTCCTGGGCGATGCTTGCAATCAGGTTTCCGTCCTGGGAGAAGATTTTCCCCGTCGTCAGCCCGCGGGCGTTGGACGTGCTTGGAACTTCTATGCTGTATAGAAACCATCCGGAAAAATCTTCCGGCTTGCGGTGAAACCACATGGCATGATCCAGACTCGCCATTTGAGTATTGCCGAAATGCGCTTTGGAAGCATGTGGTTGTAATGCAGTAACCAAAATATTATAATCAGAAACATAAGCCAAAATTTCCTGAAATTCCGGTACTGAAATCTCAGGGTTCATTTCTTTTATTTGGAACCAAACATGTTGGATCGGTTCCAAGTTTACCTTTTCAAATGGGTTGTTTACGACGGTCGGTTTGAAAATTACCGGCCGTTCCAGCGAAAGAAAATGCGCAAAACGCGCAGGCAAAACCGATTTGGTTTGCTCGTAAATATCTTCCCAACTCAAGAGTGAGTCCGGTGATGGTACTTCGGGCATTTCCTGCTGGAAGTCATAGCCCGGTTCTTCCTTTTGGAAGGAAGCCGCCAAGACAAAAATCGAAACGCCGTCTTGTTCGGCCGAAACATAGCGCGTGGTGAAACTTCCGCCGTCACGCACCAATTGCACTTTGTAAACAATGTCTTTCTCCAGATCGCCGGGAAGGATGAAATAGCCGTGTAAAGAATGGCAGAACCTTTCTTCCGAAACCGTTCGGTAAGCGGCATTGAGTGCCTGGGCCAAAACCTGCCCGCCAAAAACGCTCGTGCTTCCGACCGATTCACTTTTGCCGGTAAACAAACGGGCATCGATTTGTTTCAGCTGGATTAATTCGATGAGTTCTTGTGTGTTTTTCATTTTTGAAAATTAATATTTCAAATTGTCCCTAATTGCTGAATTTTTATCCAAGGCCGATTTGTACTCCGACTTTAATCTTTGAATTAATTCTTTGACCGATGGTATATCGCGGATTTCCGCCACACCGTGCCCGGCCGACCAGATATCTTTCCAAGCTTTTGCGTGTTCGCCTGTGAGTTGGGAAAAATCTTCTCGTTTTTTCTCTGTGGTATTGATTCCTGCGTGTTCAATGCTTTTTTTAAGGAAATTCGCACTTACTCCGGAAACCCCGTCGGTATATATTACATCATCAATTCCGGAATCCAGAATCATTTGTTTGTAATCTCCGGAAGCAAGGCATTCTTTTGTGGCAATGAACCGGGTTCCCATA
Organism: Bacteroidota bacterium; assembly: GCA_023433225.1. Lineage (GTDB taxonomy): Bacteria > Bacteroidota > Bacteroidia > Flavobacteriales > Weeksellaceae > Moheibacter. The sequence goes on from JAEZDQ010000198.1 coordinate 10,938, forward strand.
TAAGCCAAATCTGCTCCAGCGGTTTGAGCCGCAAGGATTTCATTGCCGGTATTGATGCTTCCTGCCAGAATAATCAATCCGTTGTAAAAATTTTTGATTTCATTAATCAACGCAAATGGGTGAGCGGTTCCGGCATGGCCGCCGGCACCGGCAGCGACACAAATGATTCCATCTACTCCGGCTTCTGCAGCTTTTTCGGCATGGCGTTTTTTGATGACATCATGTAAAATCAATCCACCCCAACCATGGACGGCATCAACGATTTCCTTAACGGCTCCCAAAGAAGTAATGACGAGGGAAACTTTGTATTTGGCACAGATTTCCAAGTCGGGCAAAACCCTCGGGTTAGTGTGGTTGACAATGATATTGACACCAAAAGGTGCCGGTTTGATTCCCGTTTCTTTTTCGAATTTTTCCAATTCAGTAGTGATTTCGATCAACATGTTTTCGAAATCATCAGTTGTTCTGCCGTTCAGCGCGGGAAAAGTCCCAACAATTCCACTTTTGCAGCATTCAATCACCAGTTTTGTTCCGGAAACGATGAACATAGGCGATGCAATGATGGGAAGTGTTAACCGGGATTGAAGGTCTTGGGTGGTCATTTGATTTTATTATGCGTGAATAACAAATATAATTATAAAGAACTGTTCTGATGAGGTTATATTTCAAATAATTTTAAAATTAAATTGAAATATTTTAGGTGAAACGGCTGTTTTTGAATCTTCAAAATCATAAGAAATCACTGGTTGCCATCTATTTTTCATGAGAATTTAATTCTATTCAAACCTTTATTGGCATAGTTTTTTCGTTTCACATGACTCCTTATAAGTAATTCAAACTGATTACTTGACAACCACAATTTGAATCTGCAATAAAATAAACAGGATACAATGGAAGAATTATTTTTTAAAGATTGGAAGACTTTGTCACATATTGCGGTTTGCTCCGTGGTTTCGTATCTGGCACTTTTTGTATTCATCAGGATTTCAGGCAAAAGAACTTTGGCGAAATTAAATGCATTTGATTTTGTGGTTGCGGTTACGTTGGGTTCAACACTTTCATCAATGATTTTGATGAAGGTCACTGTAACCGAAGGTTGTGTGGCATTGATTGTGATTATAGCACTTCAATATCTTCTGGCCTATCTTGCGAAAAGGTCAAAAATGATGGAAAATGCAATCAATTCAACACCTACAATGTTGTTTTACAATGGGAAATACCTCAAAAATGAAATGGAAAAAGAAATGATTACAAAAGAAGAAATCTTAGCCGAAATCCGCCGTTTCCGAATCGAGCGAATCGAAGATGTACGCGCAGTGGTCATGGAATTAAACGGTGAGATGACGGTTATTAAAAAGTCTGAAAAAGGCAGTCGGTTTACTTCTTTGGATGATGTTGATTTGAAGGCTTGATAAAAATATTTTTATAAAATTCTCAACAAATTAAACATTTCTTTAAAATTAAGGATGTAGAAAAGAGGCTTATCCGGAAAGACAAACCTCTTAAATTATAAAAACAAATTTAATTATCTGCTTCCCATATCCAAATAATCCCGTTTCGGAGCACCGGTATAGATTTGTCTCGGGCGGCCGATGGGTTCGTTGTTGTTGCGCATTTCAATCCATTGTGCAATCCATCCCGGTAAACGGCCTACGGCGAACATTACGGTAAACATTTCGGTCGGAATCCCTAAGGCACGGTAAATGATTCCGGAATAGAAATCCACATTCGGATACAATTTTCTGGATACGAAATATTCGTCTTCCAATGCGGCTAGCTCCAGTTTTTTGGCGATTTCAAGTGACTCATCCTGAATGCCTAATTTATCCAAAACCTGATCGGCTGCTGTTTTGATGATGCGCGCGCGCGGGTCAAAGTTTTTATAAACCCTGTGCCCAAAGCCCATCAATCGGAAATCATCGTTTCTGTCTTTGGCTTTGTCCACCCATTTCTGAACATTTCCGCCGTCTTCTTTAATCAAATCCAGCATTTCTACAACGGCTTGGTTCGCGCCTCCGTGCAGCGGCCCCCAAAGTGCGGAAACGCCGGCTGAAATAGATGCGAATAATCCGGTATGTGCGGAGCCTACTAAACGAACGGTAGAAGTGGAACAGTTTTGTTCGTGGTCGGCGTGGAGGATCAATAATTTATCCAAAGCATTGATGACAACGGGATCCATTTCGAGTTCACGGTTTGGGTTTTTGAACATGAGGTGGTATAAATTCTCCACATACCCCAATTTACTGTCGGAATAATTCAACGGCAATCCTTTGACTTTTCGAAGTGTCCAAGAGGCCAAAACCGCAAATTTCCCAATCAAGGTAACTGCCGCGCGGTGCATATCTTCTTCAGATTTCACGTTGACAGACTTGGGGTTAAAAGCGGTCAGTGCGCTGGTAAGCGAGGACAATACGCCCATGGGGTGCGCTGAACTCGGGAATGCGGAAAGTATTTTTGCCAATTCCTCTGAAACCACACTGTATTCTTTGATATCGTATTCAAATTTCTCCAATTGGGCAGAATTTGGCAATTCACCTTTCAACAAAAGATACATAACTTCCGCGAAATTAGATTTGTCGGCCAATTGTTCAATCGGATAACCCCTGTACATGAGGATTCCTTTTTCGCCATCCAAAAATGTAATTTCACTTTTGCAGGATCCGGTATTTTTATAGCCGGGGTCAAGTGTGATGATTTCGTCTGTTTGGGAACGGAAGTTGGAAAAATCTACATATTTCTCATCCATTGTTCCGATTCCCACTTCAAGTTCCAACTCTGAACCCTTATAACTAAATTTTGCTTTTTCTGACATTGTTTGTAAAAGTTTGTTAGCAAGATACAATAAACTCGTTCAATAATCAAAATGAGTTTTATCAATTATCTTGATGATTCTATTTGATTTTAAAGGCTGAAAGTTCGGGATAGACCGCTGTTTCGCCTAAGATTTCTTCGATTCTGATCAATTGGTTGTATTTGGCCATTCGGTCTGAGCGCGAAGCGGAACCGGTTTTGATTTGCCCGGTATTCAAGGCAACCGCCAAATCGGCGATGGTATTGTCTTCGGTTTCACCGGAACGGTGTGACATAACTGCTGTGTAACCTGCGTTCTGAGCCATTTGAACCGCATCGATGGTTTCGGTTAAAGTTCCGATTTGATTGACTTTAATCAAGATGGAATTGGCTGTTTTTTCCGAAATGGCTTTTTTCAGTTTTTTTACATTGGTAACCAAAAGGTCGTCTCCAACCAGCTGAACTTTATCGCCGATGGCTTCGGTCAACATTTTCCAGCCTTCCCAATCGTTTTCGTCCATTCCGTCCTCGATGGAAATAATAGGATATTTTTCGGTTAATTCTTTTAAGTAGTCAACTTGTTCTTTCGATGTTCTTTTCGCGCCTTTTTTTCCTTCGAATTTGGCATAATCATATTTTCCGTTTTTGTAAAATTCCGAAGAAGCGCAATCCAAAGCAATCATGATTTCTTTTCCGGGCTTGTATCCAGCCTTCTTGATGGCCTCCAAAATGGTGTCCAGTGCGTCCTCCGTTCCTTCAAAAGTAGGAGCAAAGCCACCCTCGTCACCCACAGCAGTAGAAAGCCCTCTGTCATGAAGTATTTTTTTCAGTTGGTGGAAAATTTCCGTGCCTTTTTGCAGGGCTTCCGAAAAGGATTTTGCCAACACGGGCATCACCATAAATTCCTGAAAGGCGATGGGCGCATCGGAATGCGAACCGCCGTTCACGATATTCATCATGGGAACGGGCAAAATTTTAGCATTGGTGCCGCCGACATAGCGATATAAAGGCAAACCGAGTTCTCCGGATGCAGCATGAGCTACGGCCAAGGAAACGCCCAGAATAGCGTTTGCACCGAGCTTGGATTTGTTCTCCGTGCCGTCCAATTCAATCATTACTTTGTCGATCAATGCTTGTTCAAAAACATTGAATCCGATTAATTCCTGCGCGATTTTTTCATTCACATTGGCTACCGCTTTGGAAACGCCTTTCCCTAAAAAGGCTTTTCCCCCGTCACGAAGTTCCACGGCTTCGTGCTCACCGGTAGAAGCCCCTGAAGGAACCGCAGCTCTGCCTAAGATGCCGGACTCGGTTACGACGTCCACTTCCACGGTCGGGTTTCCTCTTGAATCTAAAATCTGTCTTGCATGAATGTTTGTAATGATGCTCATTAGAAATTGGTTTTTTGAAATTCTTGCCCAAATGTAAGGAAAATTGGGCTTTAGGGAGGAAATCGAGAAAAATATTTATGGTTGAAATGTAACAATTAAACCAATTTCCCGTTATTAGGTTAAACAAAGTACCTTTTATAATATGAATTGGATTCAAAAATTTTTAATTATTTGTTCGGGAAGCAGTATCCGCTTACTTGAAAAATCACCGTCAGAAATTAATAAACATGTAGGAATCGGTGGTGTAATCCTGTTTACGGCTATACTGGCTGCACTTTCATCCGCTTATGCGCTGCATTCCGTTTTTGATAATTTTTGGGCTGCCGCGGGATTCGGCGTTTTATGGGGTTTGATGATTTTTAATTTAGATCGTTTTATTGTGGCTTCCATGCGGAAATCGGGCAGTTTGATTCAACAATTTTTAGCTGCAACGCCACGAATTATTTTGGCGGCCTTATTAGGAATCGTCATATCAAAACCTTTGGAACTGAAGATTTTTGAAAAGGAAATTGATAAACAGTTAAATGTAATTATCAACCGCAATAAAACGCTGTTACAGGATTCTGTGAACATCCGTTACATCCAACTTTCAGCAAATTTTTCAAATGAGCGGAATGAAATTTACGACCGGATTAATTCTTTGAGAAACGAATACAATACCGCATCGTCGGAATTGGAAAAAGAAGTGGTGGGAACAGCGACTGAAACCACGACCGGCAAAGTGGGTTATGGCCCGAATGCCAAACGCAAGGAAGAATTGAAACGCGCTAAAAAAGAAGAATTGGAAGCTTATAGGACGCAAATGCAACCTCGTTTGGATGAATTGGATGAAGCAATCGATAAACTTTCAGGGCAAAAACAAATAGAATTGGCCGGTTTGGATCCTTCCGAAAACAATTATACCGGATTTGCGGCACGGATACAAGCTTTGGATGAATTGGGAAAAAGCAATGCGGTTTTGGGATGGGCTTCGCTTTTCATCATGGGTGTTTTCATCGCCTTGGAAATGGCTCCGGTATTGGTTAAATTGATTTCACCCAAAGGGCCTTATGACCATTTATTGGAAAAACATGAACATGCTTTCAAAATATACGCCGGGGAATCCATGAAAAAATCGGAAATTTCCTCCCATGAAAGGCTGGCAATTCATCAAAAGAAAAGCGATTGGAGGTTGCAGGAGGAAGCAGAAAATGAAATAAAATTGGAAAATGAAAATTAAACAACCAAACGGAAGGTTGATTTAAGTTTTTTCCTATTTTTACCCTTCAGAAAGTTTCAATGGAAAAGCCAAAAGATTCTGAAGTCGTAAAAGACTTTCCATTCCTCAAAAAGTTGGAGGAGAAAATTGAAAACGGTAAACGCCCGGACGCCAAGAACAATAAAATCAAGCGGTATTACCAAAAAGGAACTTCTCAGATCGCCAAGAAAATGGGGGAGGAGTCGGTGGAAATGGTCATCGCTTCAGAGCAAGGCAGTGACGAAAATTTTCTGGAAGAAGCCGCCGATGTTTTCTTTTATTATTTAATGAGTTTGCACGCCCGTGGTTTCCAGTTGCGCGATGTATTGAAAATCCTGAAGAAAAGATTCAAAGACAAGGAGAAATATTAGCCCAATTTGTATTTGCGAACCAACCATTGGTAAAGCATAAAAACTCCCCAACCAAGCAGTAGGCCCATCAATGCGCCGCAAATCACATCCAAAGGGAAATGAACGCCTAAATAAATCCGGCTGTAGGCAATCAATCCGGCCCAAACCAATAAAACCGGCAAGAGCCATTTGTATTTTTTTCTGAAAATCAATCCCAATAAAAGGGCTACCGCAAAATGATTGGAGGCATGGGCGGAAGTGAATCCGAACTGTCCACGTCGGGCACAGCCCACGCCGCGCATGATTCCATCAAATTCTTTGACAAAACAAGGTCGTAGCCGTTGGAAACCGTCCTTGAAAACATTGGTGATTTGATCGGTAACCAAAATCATCAATAAGGTCAGTACCAAAACCGCCACCGTTCTTTTTAGCCCGAAATTTTTATACAAAAGATACAGAAGTACCAAATAGAGCGGAATCCAATAAGACCTTTCGGAAAGGAAAATCCAAAAACCATCCCAGCGGGAATTGCCTAACGTATTCAGGAATAGGAATAATTCTTTATCTAAGGCGATGATTTCCTCCACTTACTTTCGCTTTACCGGCCCCAGTGCATCATCCAATGTTTCTTCCATTTCCTTTTTAGAATCTTCAATGGTTTCCTGCACTTCTTTCATGGGGTTGATGTCTTCTACCGGGTTCATGATTTCACGTTTGATGTCGTCTGTTGCTTGCTTCATCGCCCGTATCCCTTCACCCAATCCCCGAGCAATTTCAGGGATTTTCTTTGGACCGAAAATGATGACGGCAAAAAGGAGGATGATGGTGAGCTCCTGAAAACTGATAAATGCCGGAAGTAGAATTAATGAATTCATTTATGCAAAAGTAAGGAATCTGAAACAAAAAACTCCGAAATTACTTCCGGAGTTTTGACTGATATTAATTAAAAACTATTATGCTTTATCGGATTTGATTTGCGGTTTTTTACCACCGGTTAAATCAAGCATAACGGCAGAAGCCGTATAAATAGAAGAATAAGTTCCCACCACAACCCCAATCATCATGGCAAACATAAATCCTTTGATGGTTTCACCGCCAAATATGAAAATAATTAGCACTACTAAAAACATGGAAACAGAGGTGTTGATGGTACGGGACAAAGTTGTATTGGTCGCTTTGTTGATTAATTCTTTGAATTCCATCCGCGGATGCATGCCTAAGAATTCACGGATACGGTCGAAGATAATTACCGAGTCATTGATTGAATAACCGATTACGGTCAAAATCGCTGCAATGAACGCTTGGTCTATTTCGAGGTTAAAAGGTAAAATTCCTTTGAAAATTGAGAATAAACCTAAAATCACAATCACGTCGTGAACAGCTGCTGCGATAATTCCCACACCAAATTGCCATTTGTAGAAAACCAAAATGTACAATCCAACTAATAACAATGCGATTACTACAGCAATGAATGAATCTCTGGTAATATCAGAAGCGATAGATGGCCCTACTTTCACCGAAGAAAGAATTCCGATTTGGGCACCATCTTCCGTAAATTGTTGGTAAGTCATGTCGGCAGGGAAGTAGGATTTGATTCCCGCAAATATTTTCTGTTTGATTTCATCGTCCACCTGAGTGGCTTCTTCCTCCGCTTTGTATTTGGTCGTAATTTTTACCTGATTGGCAGGTCCGAATGTTTTGACCTCAGGAGTAAATTTATTTCCGTTTTCATCGACAAGTGTTTCCCCAATCGATTTTGCGATATCAGTAGATACAACAGGCTTTTCAAAACGTACGGTGTAAGTTCTACCTCCTTGGAAGTCGATTCCCAAGTCCAATCCACGTGTAAACAAAGACCCCAAACAAATTATACAGACGATAAGAGAAACGAGGTAGAAAACTTTTCGTTTACCCATAAAATCAATATTGGTGTTTTGGAACCAGTTTTTGGTAAGGGGAGTATAGAATGAAATTCCTTTTCCTTTGGTTAATTTTCTTTCGATGAAATATCTTGTAAGGAATATAGCTGTAAACATGGAAACCAACAAACCAATGATAAGGGTAGTGGCAAATCCCTGAACCGGCCCCTTACCAAATATCCACAATACTCCTGCGGTTAATAAGGTTGTGACGTTTGAATCAACAATAGCCGAAATCGCACCTTTCCATGAATAAGCAGTAGAAATAGCTTGTTTAATGTTTTTACCTTCTCTTAATTCGTCTTTGACCCGTTCGTTGATAATGATGTTTGCGTCAATGGCCATACCCAAGGTCAAAATAATACCTGCAATACCCGGAAGTGATAGAGTTGCTGAAATTGAAACAAAAATTCCAATCAGGAACAATAGGTTAAGTGCCAAAGCAATATTCGCATAAACACCTGCTTCGCTGTAGTAGAAAATCATCCATACCAAAATCAACAGGAATGCAACAACAAATGCGATTATAGATGAATTAATCGCCTCCTGTCCCAATGAGGGTCCGACTACCTCGGCTTGGACGATTTTTGCAGATGCCGGGAGGCTACCCGCTTGTAATATATTTGCTAAATCTTGTGCTTCAGTCAGCGTAAAGTTCCCTGAGATTTGGGAGCTTCCGCCCAATATCGGTTCATTGATGTTGGGTGCGGAATAAACCAAATGGTCTAATACAATTGCCACGCTTTCCTTCATCTGTCCCGGTTTGGCGCTCAGTTCAGTGGTAATTCTACCCCATTCTCTGGCTCCGGCTGAGGTCATTTGCATCGAAACGACGGGTTCATTGGAAATCGAACCGGCATTTCTTTCTCCACGTGCTTCTTTTACGGCATCACCACCCAACAACGGGGCACCTTCTGCATTGCCACTCAGGACATACAATTCCAATAAGTTGGAAGTCGTATTGCCGACTTGCATCGGTTTATTGGCCCAATAATATTTAAAGTTCCGGATGGAAGCGGGTAATTCCGCTTTCAACAGGGGTGATTTCAAAACTTTGTTAACTACCGCTGTATCTTTCAGTTGCACGGCAAAAGTGGAATTGCTGCCGGAAGGCTGCATAATGGGTTGCAATGATTCCATATCGGTAATCCCGAATTTGGAAGGTGTCAATCCATAGAAGAATGCGGAAACGTCTTGCCTGCCGGCTTCTACTTTCCAGAATTCCAATTTGGCGGTACTTTGCAATAATCTTTTTACACGTTCAGTGTCTTTTACGCCCGGTAATTCTACCAAGATACGCCCGTCTGCACGGTTTCCAAGCCTTTGAACCACAGGTTGCACGACCCCGAATTGGTCGATACGCGAAGAAATTACCTGGTAAGCCGTTCCAATTTTTGCATCGATGTCGGCTTTAACGGTTTCTTTCACCACTTCATCCGTATCGTTGAATTTTATCTTTTCTGCATTTTGGCGGGTTCCGAACACTTCCGGGGAAGCGTAGGGTAGGTTTTGGTTTTTCTCTGCACGGATTCTTTCAAATTCTTCGAAGAAAATATCAACATAAGCCCGTCCGCCTTGGCTGCGTTGGGTGATGTCAGCGGCATCCAATGCCTCGGTAAAGACCGGGTTTTGGCTGTTATTGGCTAAGTTTTGCAATAAATCACGTACCTGAACTTGAAGAATGACGTTGATACCGCCCTTCAGGTCGAGGCCGAGTTTCAGCTCTTTTTCCTTTGCATCGTCGTATTGGTAGGTAATAATGCCCAAGTCCAGTGTTTGCGCCTTCAGGCTGTCCACGATGACCGGGTCTTCTTGCTGTTCTTTAGGTAGTGAAGCAATTTCTTGCTCAATTTTTTGTGTGTACCAAGTATAACTTAACTGTCTGATACAAAGGAACCCTAAAATAATTGCAATCCCTGCAATGAGCCATTTTCCTCGCATAATTCGTGTCGTATTAAGAATTTTTAAACGGGCAAATATAATGGTATCTGCTATCCTAACCAAAATTAACCCAATTGTTCGCTCTTTTTTTTCAACAAATAATAAACTTTAGATTCCTCCTTCGTCGGAATGACAAATTGTAAATCCCCCGAAAACTCCGACAGTTTAAAAGATTAAAAAAAGTATTAATTTTAAACTGTTAAAAGATGAAAAAGTCAAGATTTATATTTCTGTTTGATGTCGGAGAATACCGAGTGTTTCAAGCCAAAAGGATAATAATGATTTTCTTCCATGATCTCAAGCTCACCGGACACAGGGTCTCTGGTATAACTCAAACGTATGTTTCCCAGATGGTCTGTATAATTATACACATAGTTGTATATATATGGATTTAACAATTCTGTGGTCTCGGTAGCTGCCACATAGCCCTCTGCAGTAGGAAAGAATTGCAAAACTCCTCCTGCATACTGGAATCCATCCAAGTACTCAACTTGTTTAATCGTGTTATTTTGTGTATCGTGCACTTTCTTTTCAATCTTTATTCCTGCGGCATTGTAAAGATATTCAATTGAGTTTCCGTTTGCAAATAAGATTTGGATCGGAAGGCTCAGGTGATTGTAAATGATTTCGGTGATGCCTTTGTTCAGGTCGCTGATCATGTTGCCGTTGAATTTCTAAAACATTTTCTAAAATCTATTGAAAATGAGCTTTTTAAGTTTTGACTTCTGGCAAATGTCCCCAATGTGAAACCTTGTCTATTGTTGCCTGTGTCGTACACTGATTTTTTACTTTTTATATTTGCTTTTGACAGAGTAAACATTACCATCCAAATATATCATCTACTTAAATGAGATGGTTTTGAATTTGCACATGACTTCAAACATTCTGCATCTAAATTTTGAGATAATAAAGATTCATAAATACATTTAAAATCTAATTCTTTAATAAATTTATGATAATCATTCACTAATTGTTTATAACTCCTATCCTCATATAACGAAGACCTAATATCTCTAAGTAAAAAAAGCAAATCATTTCCTCTAAACCCTCTTAATCTATAAGAATTACCTTCATCACTAACAGCTAAAATAAAACCATTACATGAGGATAAATTAAATTCTAACTCTAATTGATTAGAATTTATTGATATTTGATTTTCCCCTAATTCATATTTAAATATAATATTATTATGTAATGGGGGTAAACTTGTTATTGAATCTAAATCAATGTCAATTGAATCTAAGTAATAAAAATTATCTACATATTTATTACTATCTTTCTCTTTTATCTTCATTATCCCTTCTTGAGATAAATGAGTTATAAAAGCTTTTTTTACCATATCCATATTTTGACTATAGACTCCATTACAACATAATGAAATTAATAATCCTAAAAAGAGCTTCTTTTTAATTGATTTCATATTTTCTTATTTATAAAAAAGCCATGGTACATTCATCATATAATAGGCTGCTTGAGGAGTAGGGAATTGTTTTTTCATTTTATCATACCTTTCTTGCCAGTCCATTGCCGTTTTAGACTGAAAAGAGTTTCTGTTAGCAGGATCTTGGCAGTTATGCGTGGGTCCCATACTAAGAGCCATAACAGGATTACTAGCATTTCCATATGCATGACCCATTTCATGAGCAAATACATGTGAGTTTGGTTTAATATCGCCAAAGTCCAATGTAGTAACGATTGAGCTTATAGACTGATAGTTTCCGTTTGAATCCAATATTATATTAGTGGCTGTAAAAGCACCGCCATATTTAGATGCTTCTCCTGAAACAACTTTTATATCTATGTCATGTTCTACTCCATTACTATCTTTAAAAGTTAAATTATTAACCTTATTGAAATTTTCAGGGTCAATAGACTGAAAATCATTAATTGCCTGCTGTACTAAAGCTTCATTTTTAATAGTGGTTTTTAAGTCTCCCGCTGTTCTATTTAGTGAAGATCTGTCATTTTTATAGTCCTTCCAATCTGATTTAGTTGAGAAATCCTTTTTCTTTAAATTCATATTTCCTCCGTATTTTTTATCAAATCCTTTTTGCTTATTATCTAGTACTTTCTCTAAGCGCTGTCTTTTTATTGTTTCTCCATTAATTATCTCCATTCCATTGGGATCTATAAATATTACGGGATTATTTCCTGCATAAGTATAAGTAGAGAAATTGTAATATTTCTCTGCCAACGGATCTATATTCATCCACCTCCCCAATGCTGGATCATAATTTCTCGCTCCATAATCGTACAACCCTAACCCCAACTCGTCTTGGAACTCTTTCCCGTTGTACTTATATTGATAATCCGTTTGATAAACATACCCTGGTCTTGCGATTTCTTCTTCTTCCACGAGCTGGTACTCTTGTTTGGGTCCTGTTGAATAGACCTGGTGTTTGAGTCCGAAAGGGTAGTAGTGGTTTTCTTCCATGATTTCGATGTCTCCTGAAACAGGGTCTTTGGTGTAACTCAAACGAATATTACCTAAATGATCGGTGTAGTTATAGACGTAATTATAAAGATAAGGATTTGCAATTTCGTTCGACTCGGTTGCGGCTACATAACCTTCAGAGGTGGGGAAGAATTGTAGTACCCCACCCGCGTACTGGAAACCATCCATGTATTCAACTTGTTTAATGGTATTATTTTGCGTATCGTGCACTTTCTTTTCAATTTTCATTCCTGCTGCATTGTAAAGGTATTCAATTGAATTTCCGTTTGCAAAAGAAATTAGTGTTGGCAGGTTCAAATGGTTGTAAAGTATTTCCGTAATGCCTTTGTTCAGGTCGCTTGTCATATTGCCGTTGTCATCATAAGTATAGTCGTTGTTGTTGCCTGAACTTCCGTTGGAGAAACCTCCGGTGCTGCTTCCACTCACCGCATCGGTAACTTTTAATAGTTGATTTGAGTTGTTGTTGCCGTTTTGATAAGTATAGGACAAATTATCCATACCAATCTGGTTCTCATTGGCATCACCCGTATGCCGGGTCAGGCTCAGGATGTTCCCGTTTCGGTCATAGGTCAACTGTTCATCATAAGCCCCGGGAAAGAAGCTTGTATTCGACACTATTTTTGTATAATGTGCTTTCTTCAGGCGGTTCAGCCGGTCGTATTCATAGAAATAGCCTCTGAGCTTATTGTCCGAAGAGGTTCTCCAGAACGTCTGGAGAGTTCCATTTTTAACACAAGTATTTTCACAATATTTACATCTCAATTTTTCCATGTCCAATCTGTAACATTAGATTCAATAAAAACAATTTTAAGGCTTTTTAAGCAATTATAAATCACAAAACCAACCCGAAGGCTAGTTTTGAATTTCTAAAACATTCTCTAAAATCTATTGAAAATGAAATTCTTATGTTTTGGCTTCCGGTAAATGTCCTAATGTGGAACATCACCTCACAGGAATAAGACAAAGACCATACGTAAGAAAACAAGGCAATTTACGCCAAAGGGAAAATCGGGGTATCATAATGGGTTGAGTTTTAATTTTATAAAATTATTTTGATTTTTTGTGTTTTCCAAACCCTCAATGAAAAAAAAGGAAAATCCTGTATAACCTACAGGAAAAATCCTGTTAAAAAAGGGGGGAAATCCTGTTGGAATTTTCAGGGAATTTATTTATGCAATGCTTTAGAGGCAGTAGAATGAGTTTTGTGAATATTCCGGTATCCCCTGGAACACCTGATCAGGGGCTGAACGTATCTTTTTACCTTAAGCGTTGGAAAGTCGAAACCGATTACTGCTATTCTCCCCAACCGGTTCAAATTTTAGTCAGGCTTAACCGATAAAAACCCGACTGCTTTTTAACAAACATTTAAGAATTTTTAAGTCAAAATTCACAAATTCAGGCTGATTTCGACAATTCTCAACCCATTTAACTCCTTATTTAAAGCATACCAAAGCCTACCCAAAGGCATGGATAAAGCATTACGAAAGCGTGAATCACAAGGATATGTTAAAATTTTATTCTTAAATAAACCAGAGGAAGGGAAAACTGATGGGTTTGAATTTTAAAAAGAGGCTTTTTAATGAGCTGTGGCAATGTGTAATTTTTAAACCTGAAAAAGATTCAAAAATCAGGTTCATTTTAGTTAAAATTCAAATTCCTTTGAAACTGATACATTGTACTTTCTGCAAATTGTCGTACTTTTGCACCCTCAAAATTTTATATGCAAAACATACGCAACATTGCGATCATCGCCCACGTTGACCATGGGAAAACCACATTGGTCGACAAAATCTTACACAGCACCAATGTTTTTCGGGAAAATCAGGAATCCGGTGAACTCATTATGGACAGCAATGACCAAGAGCGCGAACGCGGAATTACCATTTTCTCTAAGAACGTTTCTGTTGAATACAAAGGCGTGAAAATCAATGTAATCGACACGCCCGGCCACGCCGATTTTGGTGGGGAAGTGGAACGCGTTTTGAAAATGGCAGACGGCGTAATTCTTTTGGTAGATGCCTTTGAAGGGCCTATGCCTCAAACCCGTTTCGTTTTGCACAAAGCCTTGCAACTGGGGTTGAAACCTTTGGTACTCATCAATAAAGTAGATAAGCCCAACTGCCGTCCCGAAGAAGTCCACGATGCCGTTTTTGAATTATTTTTCAATTTGGACGCTACCGAAGAGCAATTGGAATTCCCGACTTTCTACGGTTCGTCTAAACAAGGTTGGTTCAATACCGAAAATGTCCCAACACAAGATATTTCCCCTCTGTTGGATGGAATTATTGAATATGTTCCGGAACCGGAAGTCAAAGAGGGTTCTTTGCAAATGCAGATAACTTCTCTTGATTATTCTTCCTTTTTAGGCCGGATTGCTGTCGGAAAAGTGGCCCGGGGGTCCATCAAAGAAGGGCAGTGGTTAAGTTTGGTAAAACCGGACGGGACCATCACCAAACAAAAAGTAAAAGAACTCTATGTTTTTTAAGGATTGGGCAAGAAAAAAGCGACTGAAGTATTGGCAGGTGATATTTGTGCGGTAGTTGGGATAGATAAATTCCAAATCGGCGATACCATTGCCGATGCCGAAAATCCGGAAGCTTTGGCCAATATAGAAATCGATGAACCCACCATGAATATGTCGTTCGGGATTAACAATTCACCTTTCTTCGGTAAAGATGGAAAGTATGTTACCAGCCGACATTTGGTAGAAAGACTGGAAGCAGAATTGGAAAAAAACTTAGCACTCAGAGTGGAGCCGACAGAAGATTCCAATACCTATTTGGTTTACGGCCGCGGTATCATGCACTTGTCGGTTTTAATCGAAACCATGAGAAGGGAAGGTTATGAATTAACCGTTGGTCAGCCGCAAGTAATCATCAAAGAAGTGAACGGCGTGAAATCTGAGCCTTACGAAACTTTAGTGATTGATGTTCCCCAAGATTTTGCCAGTAAAGCGATTGATTTGGTAACCCA
>JAEZDQ010000079.1 GCA_023433225.1 Bacteroidota bacterium
GCGACAAGCCGTGGAAACCACCCAAGGCCCCCTGATGGTCATTGCCGGGGCCGGTTCCGGGAAAACCCGCGTACTCACCTACCGCATCGCCCACCTCATCAAAAACGGCGTGGATCCCTTCAACATCCTCGCCCTGACTTTTACCAACAAGGCCGCCCGCGAAATGAAGGACCGCATCGCCTCGGTCATCGGCAGCTCCGAATCCAAAAACCTCTGGATGGGCACCTTCCACTCCATCTTCGCCAGAATTTTAAGAGTAGAAGCCGTACGTTTGGGCTACCCCTCAGACTTCACCATTTACGACACCCAGGACACCCAAAGCGTCATGAAAAAAGTCTTGGATGAATTGCAACTCGATAAGGACATCTACAAACCCAAACAAGTCCTCCACCGGATTTCCCAGTTCAAAAACAACCTCATCACCGTCCGCGCTTACCACAACACCCCCGAACTCATCGAGGCAGACACCGCCGCCATGAAACCCCGAATGGGCGACGTTTACCGGGCCTATGTTGACCGTTGTTTCAAATCCGGAGCCATGGACTTTGATGATTTATTATTAAGAACCAATGAAGTCCTCACCCGCTTTCCGGAAGTTTTAGCCAAATACCAGGAAAGATTCAAATATATTTTGGTGGACGAGTACCAAGATACCAACCATTCTCAATATTTAATTGTAAAAGCATTAGCTTCCCGCTATGAAAACCTTTGTGTGGTGGGGGACGATGCCCAAAGTATTTACGCATTCCGCGGAGCCAACATCCGCAACATCCTTTCCTTCCAACAAGATTATCCGGATGCCAAAGTAATCCCGCTCGAACAAAATTACCGTTCTACCAAAACCATCGTCGGTGCAGCCAACCAGGTCATCGCCCAAAACCGCGACCAGTTAGAGAAAAATGTTTGGACGGCCAATGAACAAGGCGAAACCATCCCCGTTTACCGCGCACTATCCGATGCAGATGAAGCCCGTTACGTCGCTTCCCAAATCTTCGAATTGCAAATGAATGCCCAACTTAAAAACCAGGACATCGCCATTTTATACCGAACCAATGCCCAATCCCGTGCGATTGAAGAAGCATTGAGAAAAAGGAATTTCCCCTATCGTGTTTTTGGCGGGACTTCTTTCTACCAACGAAAAGAAATCAAAGATTTAGTCGCCTACTTAAGATTGCTCATCAACCAAAATGACGAAGAAGCACTTTTAAGGATTATCAATTATCCGGCAAGGGGAATCGGACAAACCACCATCAATAAACTGCTCATTGCCGCAGACGAGTTGGACAGGAGCGTGTTCCAAGTACTGGAAAACATCCGCAACCATGCTTCCAAAATGGGCATCAACGCAGGCACCTTACAAAAATTGGAAGAATTCATGACCATGATTAAAAGCTTTCAGGTCATGTTGAAAAACCACGATGTCTATGAAGTCAGTATGCACGTCGCCAAAACCACCAAACTGCTGGGAACCCTCAAAGAAGACGATACCCCGGAAGGAATTTCCCGTTTGGAAAACGTCCAGGAATTGCTCAACAGCATCCAAGGTTATGTGGAGGAACAAAAACAATTGGATGAAGGCGACCCCTCGTTGAGTGGATTTCTGGAAAATGTCGCATTGGCCACCGATGCCGACAATGAAGAGGATGACCGCAACAAAATTTCTCTGATGACTGTTCATTTAGCCAAAGGGCTTGAATTTCCGGCGGTTTTCATCGTAGGATTGGAAGAAAACCTATTCCCTTCGATGATGAACCTGAACACCCGTCAGGAATTGGAAGAGGAACGCCGCCTGTTTTATGTGGCACTGACCCGCGCCGAACGTTTTGCACACCTGACCTATTCGGTTTCGCGTTTCCGTTGGGGCAAAATCGTGGACAGCGAACCCAGCCGTTTCCTCGAAGAGATTGACGACAAATACCTCGACTGGAAAAACCTGAATGCGGGATTACCCATCAATAGAAGTGGTTTAGATGTAAATTTGTTTGATGAACCTTATTCGGACATCCGAAAATTTGAACCCAAGAAAAAAACCGTTGAGACCTCAACCTTCAAACCCAAAGCGAATATGAAACCGGTCGCCCAAGCCAAAATCACCAATCAATCTAATGGTGAAGATGTGGAGCTTACTGCGGATAAAATCGTAGTGCATGACCGTTTCGGCCGCGGAAAGGTAATCCGCTTAGAGGGCGAACCCGGGAATGTAAAGGCGACTATCCTTTTTGACCATGCGGGTGAGAAGAAATTACTTTTGAATTTTGCTAAACTGAAAGTGATCGAATGAAAAAAGCTACCGGATGGTAGCTTTTTTTGTTATTGGTTAAATCTAATTTTATTTAACCACTACTTTACGAGTTGTATTGATTCCGGATTCTCCTTTGAACTGAATCATGTAAACACCGGCAGAAAGGCCTGATAAATCCAGTTGAGAAGTCCCGCTGTTCATTTTCAAAGATTTTACAGATTTTCCTTCCATATTCAAAACATGAACAGAAGCATTTTCTTTCAAGGTTACGTTTGTATAATTTTTCACTACAGTCGGATTCACTTCTGCAATCGCAATGGAATTTACATCTGAAACAGCCATGGTTCCGTCATAACGGTAGCTGAACCGGAATGAAGTGCCGTCAATTTCAAATCCTTCAATATCGGTTTGGTAAAAGCGGAAATTGTATTCCACCAAATCACTGTTCCCGTCGGTATTTGAAAAATAATCAGCCAAAATCCCCTGATGGCTACCCGGTGCCACATAAATCGGGTTGTCCAAAGGATAGCCTAAAAAGGTTTCGATTCCGGTATAACAAGAACCGTAGCAAAGTTCCATGTGCGAACCATCGGTATTGGTGAGTCCTTCACATTCCACACGGACAAACATATCGGTTGCGGAATCATTGTAGGTCAAAAATTTCAATTTTGCGGCTTCGTATTCTGCCGTATTAAAAATCACAACATCTCCTTCGTTGATTTGTGTGTCATCGGCCGTATCATCCGTATGGTTCATATTCATCAGCCTGAATTGTGCTGAGGAATAACCTACGAAAAGCGCGCTGAATGCAATTGATAAAATAATCTTTTTCATTGTAGTAATTTTAAAAAAGCGGCCGATTAAAACCAACCGCTTTCAAGTTTATGTTTTTAATGATTAATTGATGATTAATTTCTTAACGATTTTGCTTCCGTCTTTCTGGGTCATGTGCACCAAGAAGATTCCTTTTCCTAATCCGGAAAGATTCACATTGGCATTGGACGCAACTTTGGACTGGGAAAATACGTTTCTACCGGACAGGTCGAATACCTGTAACTGAACTTCTTCTTTTGAAATCACTTTGATGATTCCTGAAGTCGGGTTGGGTACCAAAACAATGTCAGCAACCGCTGTTTGTTCATCCAAACCTAAAACGATGTTAGACGAATCGGTATAACCGGATTGCATGATTTTTTTGGTCGAATTGTCTTGAATGATTACCACTACGGCGATGTCGCTCAATTCTTCCACGTTGGTCGTGCCTAAATCGGTACTGAAATTAAGCGTTTCCACCTGATCGAAATCAAAAGCGACACTGGTTCCGTTGGCATTCGGCATGGCTTTCATGAAAACGTGCTTGAAGCTGGTTTCACCATTGTTGGCTACGTTCCCGGTGGTTAATTTTTCAATTACCATTACCTGAACATTGTAATTTCCTGAAATGTAAGGCGTAATATCCACATCCACGTTCAGAACACTTCCGGTTAAGCTATGGTCTGCATCAATGCTGAAATAAGCGATGCGATCGGTATTGATGACATTGTCTAAAGCGGTCTGCAATCCGGCCGTATTCGGCATACCCACATCCTGGCTGTTCAACAACAAGGTGGGAGCTGCATTGATTCCGTAATAGCTTACGCGTGTTCCTACTTCTGAAGTGTAATAAGGGTCACCGGCACCGGGCCAGTTAACTTGGTAGCTGATCAATACTGCTTTGTCATGGCCGTAATTGGTCCAGAAAGGCGTAAATGAGAACGTATTGAATGTGTAACAAGGAGGGCAAGTCGAACTCGAGAATTTCTCGAACATCGGAACTTTGTAAGCTGTATTGCTCGCTACCGTTACGTTTTGGGTAAGTTCATCGTTAGAAGGATCGGCATCCGTGACATTGGTATTGGAAACCCAAACTTTTACGGCGTGGTCACCACCTGTCGCTTCCCAAAGATCGGCATGAACAAAGTTCAGTTCTTGTCCGGACGCAATATTCTGGGCGGTATAATTTTGTGTATGAACAGTTCCACCGTCCACTTGCCAATTCAGGTCAAAAGAAGTGATGGTGTTCACACCGTTGTTGCGCATGACCCCGCTGATTTCTGTTGAACCTGCCGCGAATAGGGGCAAAAGATTCAGGCTTTCAACAGCCGCATCGTCCGCAGTAACTTGGGCAATGGAAACATCGTCCAAAACCAACCTGTGTCCACCTTTGTTTCTGGCGCGGAAACGAACGGAAGTTTCAGCCGTCGGCCCGTAAGGTGTTAAGATTACAGTGAATTCAGTAGGTTGGGCAATTTCTTCCATATAGCTGCGCATGGTCGTCCAAGTGTTTCCGCCGTCGGTAGAAATCTCTACGTGGAATTCGTTCACCTTTTCATTTTTCATTTTTTTAGCGACCGTAAAAGTTGCTTTGTAAATTCCGGAGCTCAAGTCCATTACCGGTGTCATCAAAGCGGTGTTGTACGCGGTTTGGCTGGCATGGTAAAAAGTCGCCGACCCGCTGCCGTTGATGGGGCAGGGAACGCCTCCGGTATCGGAACCGCAAGGCCCCCAACTGTGGTTTCCGTTGACCGTATCCTCAATGAGGTTACCGGGAACCCCTCCATCAAAATTTTCCGTGAACACCTGTGCATTGAGCAAGCTCACCGCCAGGATTGTAAATAGGGTAAATAAATGTTTCATAATAGAATTGTTTGTGTGTTAATGTATGAATAACATACAAATATAATTATATTAATTATTTTTTCGTTAAAAAATATATTCAAGCCGTGATTTCGGCTACATAAAGCAAAAGCGGCCCGAAACCGGGCCGCTTATTATAACTTATTATTGAAATCGGCTTATTTAATCATCAGTTTTTTAACGGTTTTAACGCCATCTTTTCCGGTGATGTTCACAATGAATGTTCCTTTTCCTAAACCGGACAGGTCCAAAGTTGCATTGGCTTTTACGTCTGAACTTGTGTAAACATTTCTTCCGGCCAAGTCAAAAACTTGAAGCTGTACATCATTTTCAGAAACCACTCTTACCATTCCCGTAGTCGGGTTGGGAACCAGCATCACCTGAGATTTTGAAATCTGTTCATCCAGTCCTAAAACAATTCCCGATGCAGCGGTATAACCTGACTGAAGAATCTGCTTGGTGGAATTATCCTGAATGAAAATCACTACGGCCAAGTCATCCATTTCCTCTACGTTGGTGCTGCTTAAGTCGGCACTCAAAGTAAGGGTTTGCGGAACATCGTATTCGAAAGAAACCGTAGTGCCATTCGCATTGGGAAGGGCTTTCATAAACACATGGTGGAATTCCGTTTCACCATTGTTCGCTACGTTGCCGGTGGTTTCTTTTTCAATTACCATTGCCCTTACCGTAAAGTTTCCTGTGAGATACGGCATGACATTGATTTCCACTTCAATGTTGTTTCCGTTAATGGTATGGTCGGCATCAATGGTAAAGAACGCCAATGGGTCGTCCATCATCATCTGGTCAAGAGCTTGTTGCAAAGCGGCCGATGTACCATAAGTTCCCGGAACGGTATTCAACAGTAAGGTCGGTGCCGCATTGATTCCGTAATAACTTACCCTTGCTCCTACTTCAGCCGTATAATACGGGTCTCCGGCACCGGGCCAGTTAACTTGGTAACTAATCAGCGTGGCTTTGTTATGGCCGTAATTGGCAAAGAAAGGATTGAAGGCATTGGTATTGAAGCCATAACAAGGCGGGCAGGTGGAACTGGAGAATTTCTCATAAAGCGGCACTTTATGAACCGAATTGCTCGCTACCGAAATCGGCTTGGTAATTTCATCATTGGAATTGTCTGCATCGGTCACATTTGGATTGGAAACCCAAACTTTCAAGGAATGCGCACCCGGTACAGAAGGCCAAGTTTGGCTGTGGTTGAAATGGAATTCCTGTCCCGGCTCGATGTTTTGCCCGGTATAATTTTGGGTATTGACTGCTCCGTCATTGACCTGCCAGTTCAAATCGAAAGAGGTGAGGTTGTTGAAACCTTCATTCTTCAAAGTACCCTTGATTTCGGTATCGCCCTGCGGGATGATGGAAGCGATGTCCAAATCGGTGAACGCTACATCATCCGTCGTCACTTCAGAAATAGCCACATCATCCAGTATCAAACGATATCCGTAGTGGTTTACCGCGCGAAAACGTACCTGTGTGGTTGTGGAAGGGCCGTACGGCGAAAGGGTGATGCTTCTTTCGGTTACATTGGCCGTTTCCGTCAAATAGCTTTCCATGGTTGTCCAAGTGGAACCGCCATTGGTAGAAATCTCGACATGCAATTCATTGATGTCACCGCCCCAAGATCTGGTTACGTGTTTGAACGTCACTTTGTAAACGCCGGAAGATAAATCCAGCACCGGCGTGCTCAAAGAGGTACTGTAAGCCGTGTAAGAACCGTTAAAAAAAGTAGCAGAACCAGAGCCCGCAATCGGGCAGGGTGCTCCTCCGGTGTTGCCGCCACATCCGGTCCAACTGATGTTGCCCTGATGGGTCGTTTGAATCATCGTTCCAGGAACCCCACTGTTGAAGTCCTCGGAGAATACCTGCGCGTCCAAAATAGAGACTGCGCAAATAGACAGAATAGTAAATAATTGTTTCATGTTGTATGTGATTGTGTGTTAAAAAAATTCATCAATAAGCGAATGTATTAAAAAGTTTTGACCAATGAAAGCGTAAATCCTGTGTTTTCAGGAACATACCTACAGACGCCTCCTACACAAATCAAACCTCCGCGCTGGCGTCCATAGTTCAGGGCTACTCTGGTCGATTCTTTGGCATAGCTTCCGCCCACCATATAATAATGGAATCTTTTGTCTTCATCGTCATTTCCGTAGTTGTAGCTGTCCCCGATATAAAAATTCCAGCGGTGGTTAAGGTTGTACTCCACCAAAGCTGCTGCCCAGTTTTTACGGTCGCGTTTGGTTTGAAGGTGTTGTAATTCAAATCGGAGTGAATTTTTAGAATTGAATTTATAGAGGAAATCCCCTACCACCACATTGGCGATCAAGGGTGTATATGTAATTCCTTCCATAATACCGCGGTCGTAATATTGGTGCATATAAGTGACAATAGAAGAAAATTTATCCGTCCATCTTTTAGTTACTTCAAAATTTACATCGTGAAAAAATTTCCGTCCGAAGTCAAAGAAATTGGTTTCATAAGTCGTGCCATCTGCGCTAAAAACCGGATTCAAGCCATTCCAATAAGAAGCATTCGCAGCCAACTTGGTTCCGTATTTCCCGCCTAAAAAGGTTTCTTTGGGAATGGTATAAAAAACATCAATCTGACCACCGATTTCACCGGCTTCTTCCTGTTCAAAATTCAATTGCGCTTGCGCTTGGTAAACATAAATATTGGTCAAAAGATAATCGTGCTGGCGCGTCAATGCGGGAAGGTAATTGATGATGCCTTCGTTGAAGGTATTTTCTCCGGCTTCGCTTAAATTTCTTTGCCCGAACATTCCCATATTTTCCAATCTGCGGAAGGTGGTATTGATTCCGAATCCTCTGGTTGAATAACCTAAGTTTACCAACCATGCGTTTCCATCATAATAATCCAAAGTCGGTTGACCGCTGAAGTAAGCCGCTTGTTCTCCTCGGTAAACATATTCTATATTGGCATAAATCCCTTTATTTCCGGAATAACCCAGACGAACCGAATAATTATTTACGTTTTGCGGAAAATCTTCCACAACACCCGTATATTCTTCATGTTGCCCGACATAGCTGAAGCCTGCGGTAACGGAATTGGTATAATTTTCTTTGTTAAAAAGGCGGACGATATTGGTCTCTACATCCACTCCCCCAACTGTTCCCTCTGTGGTTTCAAAACCCAGGCGGGGTTGTCCGATCAAACCTTTGATGGTCGTGAAATCATTGGGTGTATAAGCCACGCGGATTCCACGGATGGAATTGTTGATTCCGATCTGGCGATCTTCCCAACTCCTGAAAACCAATCCGCTCCCGAACTGGTCATAAAAATTTCCTGCGGTAATGTCTAATTGTTCTCCCTTATAGTTTACATAATAGGTTGCAATTTTATTGTCATTGAAACGATCCGAATAACCCAATAAAGGGCTTGGAAGGTAGGCCTCATATTGCAGCCCGGCAG
>JAEZDQ010000080.1 GCA_023433225.1 Bacteroidota bacterium
GAAATTGAAATTGAAATTTCAATCTTTGTATTTTCTAAGATAATTCTCAAAATGAGTACACAAAATACACCCGACATCCGTCACCCTGAGCTTGTCGAAGGGCAATTCCCAACCCGAATCCTCATCATCGGCTCCGGAGGCCGTGAACACGCAATCGGATGGAAATTTGCCGAGGATTTCAAAAAGAAAGGTGAAAATCTTCAACTTTTTTTCATTCCCGGAAATGCCGGAACCGCTCAATTGGGGCAAAATATTATCCTGAATTCCTTAGCGGAAATCCGTGATTTTGCCAAAGAGGAAAATGTAGATTTGACTTTCGTAGGCCCGGAAGATGAATTGTCTAAAGGAATTGTGAATTTGTTCCAAGAATCCGGACTGGAAATTTTCGGCCCTGACCAAAAAGCAGCGCAATTGGAAGCCAGTAAAGCATTTGCCAAAGATTTCATGAACAAATACGGTGTGAAAACCGCCCGATACAAAACTTTTCAAGGCCCGATGTTGGCCATCGAATATTTAGAATCCCAAGAATTCCCGATTGTCGTCAAAGCAAGCGGATTGGCGGCCGGTAAGGGTGTAATTATTTGTCAAGATTTTGAAGAAGCAAAAAAGGCGGTACTGGAAATCATGGAAGACAAAACTTTTGGCGAAGCGGGAAGCGAAATAGTGATTGAAGAATATCTGGAAGGATTTGAAGCTTCCATTCTATCGTTTTTTAATGGAGAGGAAATCATTCCTTTTGTTTCGGCCAAAGACCATAAAAAAATAGGGGAGGGTGAAGTCGGATTGAACACGGGAGGAATGGGTGTTCTCGCGCCAAATCCTTTATTTAAAAAAGAACATTTTGAAGCATTCGAATTCGATATCTTAAATCCTACGCTTGATGGATTAATAGCCGAAAATTTATTGTTTTCAGGCGTAATTTTCTTCGGATTGATGATTACAACCAAAGGCGTTTATTTGCTCGAATACAACTTGCGAATGGGCGACCCGGAAACCCAGGCGACCTTACCTTTGCTAGAAAATGATTTGTATGAAATCGTCAAAAAATCCAATCAAGGTGAAAATTTCGAATTGAATTTTTCCAATCAGCAAGCCTGTTGCGTGGTGATGGTTTCGGGTGGCTATCCGCTGAATTACGAAAAAGGTTTTGAAATTCGCGGGTTGGAAGATGTCAAATGTCCTTATTTTATTGCGGGCGCAAAAGTTTCTGACGGAAAAGTTTTAACTTCCGGTGGACGCGTTCTCAACATTGTCGGATTGGGAAATACGATGGAAGAAGCGCGAAAAATTGCCTATGATAATGTAAAAAAAGTACATTTTGATTATCAGTATTATCGAAATGATATTGGATTAATTTAAACGAACTTCGAATTTCGAACCTCGAATTTCGCATAGTATTATGAAAAAACTCTGGAAAATCCTTAAACGAACCTTCATCATCCTGTTCATTGCGCAATTGGTGTACATCGTTGTTTTGAAATGGGTAAATCCGCCGATTACGATAACCCAAATCAACAGCCTGATCGAAGGTCACGGACTGGCGCGCGATTATATTTCCTGGAATGAAATGCCTAAATCGGCAAAACTGGCAGCCATTGCTTCCGAAGATCAGCTTTTTCCCACTCACAACGGATTTGACAAAAAGCAAATCGAAAAAGCACTTGATTTCAACGATAAAAATGAGGGCAAAAAACTGCGGGGTGCCAGCACCATTTCCCAACAGGTAGCTAAAAATGTTTTCCTCTGGCAAAAAAGAAGCTGGTTGCGAAAGGGGCTGGAAGTTTATTTTACCTTTATGATTGAACTGGTTTGGGGAAAAGAACGCATTTTGGAAATGTATCTCAATGTTTCTGAAACGGGAATCGGGACTTTTGGGATTGAAGCGGCTTCTCACCGTTATTTTAAAAAACAGGCTTCAGAATTAACTCGAAATGAGGCTGCGAGAATTATGGTTAATTTACCCAATCCGAAGAAATACCGGGTCAATCCGCCAAGTCCTTATGTGAGCCGTCGCGCTGCTTGGGTGGAACGGCAAATGCGGAATTTGTATGGAGATCCGGAGATTAAGAAGTTGGTGGAATGAAAGAACCTTGTCAAGGTTTTATGCGTTGTGAAAATAACCTTGACAAGGTTAAATCCGGTTCCATTTCAACGGGAATTCTACTCAGAAAACCTTACTTTTGCGCAAACTTCGCACAATGACAAACGGAATCATCATTCTGGACTTCGGTTCGCAATACAATCAATTGATAGCCAGAAGGGTACGTGAATTTGGTGTTTATGCCGAAATCCTGCCGTTCAATGCTTCTCTTGAAGAAATTATGGGAAAACAACCTAAAGGAATTATTCTTTCGGGCGGACCTTCTTCGGTTTTTGCGGCAGATGCGGCTTTGGTCGATAAAGCTTTGTACGAACAGCATATTCCGGTTTTCGGGATTTGTTATGGCATGCAGTTGACAGCGCATTTGCTAGACGGAAAAGTAAAAAAAGGAGAGAAAGGTGAATATGGAAAATCGGAATTTCACATCACCGAAACTTCTGCTTTGTTTCAAAATGTACCGGAGACTTCTACGGTTTGGATGAGTCATTTTGATGAGGTTTCTGAACTGCCTTCCGGATTTAAAATTGCCGGAAAATCCAATATTGAAATTGCGTCAATTGTCAACGAAGAAAAGAAAATTTATGCGGTTCAATTTCATCCGGAAGTATCCCACACGGAATTTGGAAGTAAAATTTTGGAGAATTTTCTGTTCAAGATTTGTCAATGTGAAAAGAATTGGGAGCTGACCGACTTTATTTCGACTGAAGTTCAAAGAATCAAAGAAGTCGTGGGCGATAAAAAAGTAATTCTGGGCTTGTCGGGAGGTGTGGATTCCTCTGTGTCAGCGGTTTTGATTCATAAGGCGATTGGTGATCAGTTGAATTGTATTTTTGTGGATACCGGGCTTTTGCGCAAAGATGAAGGCAAAAAAGTGATGGAAAATTATGGTAAGCACTTCCACATGAACATCAAAATGGTGGATGCAAGAGAGCAGTTTATGTCGAAACTGAAAGGTGTTTCAGATCCGGAAGAAAAACGGAAAATCATAGGAAGAGAGTTCATTGAAGTTTTTGATGCGGAATCCCAAAAATTTGAAGATGCGGAATTTTTGGCTCAGGGAACCATTTATCCGGACGTGATTGAATCACAGTCTGTCAAAGGCCCTTCGGCAACCATCAAATCGCACCATAATGTGGGCGGATTGCCCGAAAAAATGAAATTAAAACTCTTGGAACCGCTTCGCGAACTGTTCAAAGACGAAGTTCGGAAAGTAGGGGTTGAACTGGGAATCTCAAGGGAGTTGGTTTATCGCCATCCTTTTCCCGGCCCCGGGTTGGGAATTCGTATTTTGGGTGAAGTCGATGAAGAAAAAGTCAAAATTTTACAGGAAGCAGACGATATTTTTATTCAGGAACTGTACAAACATAATTTGTATGATGAGGTCAGCCAGGCATTTGTTGTGCTTTTGCCGGTAAAATCGGTAGGCGTGATGGGCGATGAAAGAACCTATGAATACACGGCAGTTGTCCGTTCCGCCAATACAATTGACTTTATGACGGCAACTTGGTCGAAATTACCTTATGAATTCCTTGAGTTGGTTTCGAACCGTATCATCAACGAAGTCAGAGGGATTAACCGTGTTGCTTACGATATAAGCTCGAAACCACCGGCTACTATCGAATGGGAGTAAGAAAAAACTAAGATTCTTATTTGTACAAAAGGAAATTTGAATTATATTTGCACTCGCAATTTAAGGCAGACCCATGGTGTAACGGTAGCACACCGGTTTTTGGTACCGTTTGTCGGGGTTCGAATCCCTGTGGGTCTACTTAGTTTTAAACCTCATCTTTTGATTATCAATAAGTTGAGGTTTTTTTGTGCTTTGTGGTGGTGTGTTTTGTGACGGTTTTTGTGACGGTTTTTGCTTAACCTAACTTTTTATGAATAAAAAAAAAGGGAACGCATGAACGCTCCCGAATTACACCTCTTAACAAATTTGCAGTAACTTTTGTTAAACCATAAATTTACGAATTCCAGTCCGAAATAACTAATTAAAAAAGGGCTTACATTTCTGCAAACCCTCTAATTAAACCAGATATGAACTTTATTATTCTGGAAATTCAAAATTCCAGAATAAAGGAATTTCCCAATTATTATCAATTTCGGTTTTCAATCGTTGTATTTCGGATATTAAAGATTTTTTATCCTCTTTTCCTGTCCAGATAAAATTTCTACCAATGTATGCCTGAACGATTTCTAAATACTTTTCAAACGGTAATTCATAACTCTGTATGAAATCAATTAATTCATTTACTGATGTTATTCTTATCTGCATCGTTTAATCCTCTTTGAAACTTATTATTATCTCTTTGCTGTTGTATTTTAAATTATTTTTTGATTCTCTTTCAAAGTCTTTTGAAATTCGTCCGTTTTAAAATGTGCTACATCATTCCAAAAAATCGGCACGCAATCAATTTCTATCAAACTCCTAAATCGGTTTAATTCTGAAATTAAATCTTCTTTGCTTTCAGCACCAACCCAAATAAAGCCTTGCCGTACATAAGCCTGAACTATTTCCAGATACTTATCAAAATTCAACTCGTTGTCTTGAATGAACTCAGTTAGTTCATCAATACTTTTTATTCTAATCTGCATTGCATCAATCTTTAAACGAAATAATAACTTCTTTGCTGTTATCGGTTATTAACTCCGTTTGCTTTGGCAATACGTAAGGAATCAATTTGCAGAGTACGTCCAGACGTTCCTTCGGTGTCAATTCAGAAAGTAAGTCCTGAACATTTTCAAGTTCAGCGTCCACAAATAATTTTATCGCGGCTTTCAATTCTGCGGTGGTGCGGTTCGGTGTACCCTGTCCACGACCTTTGGGATTTAATACAACTCCCTTTTTTAGTGTACCGTCTTTATTTCTTAATGCTTCCATTATTTAACTATTTTTTTATTGGTTCGCCTTTTCTCTAAATTATAAAACAACTCTGGCAATCTTTTTCTGTTTAATAAAATGTCTTTGCCGTCATGAGTGAAAAGATTAATGTTAAATGCGTTTTTGAAATCCATGAAACTTACAACCAGATTTAATTCTTTCATTATTTTAAATTGGCTCAAAATGGTTTCAGCTGTCTTTATAATATCTTGCTTCTCCTTTGTGTCTGCATAGGTGTACCATTTCTCAATTTCAGGCTGTTCTTTTGCAGATTTAAAACATTCGCCGTCAAATTCCCAAACATACATTGTCCAAGTTTCTTTATGTCTTTCAAATTCCTTGTAAAGAGGTTCTGGATTTATTCCCAACGCTTGAAGGTTGAAATCATCTTCTGCGTTTTTGAACTGAAAGCGACTTTGTAATTCATCGCGGATAAGTTCAGGCGCATTAGTCGGAAACTTTTCCAGATTTTCCTTTGGTAAGTTGCCAACCGTTTTTTGAACATTGCGGAAAAACTTGTTTAGGTTGTTTTCGCCTGTTTCGATTTTGCGAAGTGTGTTTCTTACCTCGCGGTCATTTACATAAATTAAATTCTTTTTGG
This sequence comes from Bacteroidota bacterium, assembly GCA_023433225.1. GTDB lineage: Bacteria > Bacteroidota > Bacteroidia > Flavobacteriales > Weeksellaceae > Moheibacter. The sequence goes on from JAEZDQ010000080.1 coordinate 5,584, forward strand.
TCATTGTAAAATTATTTATTGGTTATTAATTGCTGATTTTGTCTGCATTTTCCAACTATAAAATGCGCGTGTGTGTGTGTGCGAAGTGGAATTTGCAGAATTATTTTTGTTTAACTTATTGATTGATTGGTTTTTATCAGCTTTTTTCTGCTTGTTTTTTTTAGTGGAATTTGCAGAATTTTTCCAGTCATTAAATTTCGCTTCGATTTGTTCCTTTATTTCGCTTTTTAGGTTTGGAATTTTCGCCATTATCCGTTCGTATTTTTTCCGCTGATAATTGAACTTATCTCGATTTTTATCGTTTAGATACGCCGTCCAGCTGTCAGTGTTTGTGAGTTCTTTTAATTCCCTTTTTTCCTTGATTGTCAAACCTTTTTTTGTTTCGGGTTTTCCTACGAACAAAGTGAAATTTAAGTCGCTCACAATGCGTTTCTGAAAGTCATCATAAACCCTGCTGTTGAGCAAATCCAATGCAGTCAGGTTTAGAAATTTTCTTTCTTTTGATTTAATTTCAAAGCGGAATGTATTTGGGTGGACTTCATCGGTTTTTAACCTCTCTATTGCGTCCAAACCTTTGGCGTATGCTTTTATTTGCTTGTGTGCCGTGCTGTCCGTAATTAAGCTAAAATCCGCCTTATTTCGCTTGTAGGGTTTCCGCTTCCAATACTTAATTGAGTTTACAACTTCCTTAACATCTGTTTGCGGAATTACGTTCACTCCGAACTCTATTCCGATTATTTGAAATTCGGCTAAATCCTGAATTCTTAAATCATTGAAGATTTTGTTTAGTGTACGTATGCAGTCGGACGGTGCGAAGTCGTTTCCGTTATGTCCATTGTTAAAAATAAAATGCGGTTGAATAGACAAGTCAGCGAATGCGTATCCGATAAATTCAGAATTCTGATACAAAGGTTTAAATCGAAATTTTATTCGGTCAGTCAACTTAAAACATTCCCAACCCTGAATAGGATAGTCAGGCACAAGTTCCAGACCTCGCAAGTTCAGGATTTCCGATTGTGAGAAAGTGCGTATTCTTAGAAAATCAATCATCATTTCCGAATAGTTTAAATTGATTTCTTGACTTCGATACAACTTCTTTGATGATTGTAGGATTGGCGGAAAGATAGGCGGCCATTCGGTTTGTATGCTTGCATTTTGCGTTAAAAACCTCAACTAATTGTCCGCTATCTTCAAGTTGGCGTTTGTACCACGTTGCGTTTTTCTGCGGAATTCCCAGCGTTTCACACGCCATCGTGCAAGTGACGGTGTTTTCATTTAAAAACTCCCTGAAACGTCTTAATTGTGCCTGAAAATAAGTATCTTTGCCGTGCAAATCTCCCTTTGCGGTTAGGCTTTGAAATTCTCCCTTTTTCATCGCCTTTTTTTATTTCAGGTTTTTGACTGCATTCATTACTTCTGCTCGATTGAAGTACACACGCCCTCCGATTCCTTTAGGATTTAAGATGCCTTTTTTTGACCATCTCCAAATTGTCGACTGATTTACGCCGAACATTTCGGAAACTTCTCTTCTACCAACCAACGTATTTGGTTCGGCTATTTCCTGCTCTTTTGCTGAAAGTTCCTGAACTGCTTTTTTGATTTCTGCCAGTTCTCTTGAAATTTGCTCAAATGGATTAATTACTTGCATAACTTTTTATTTAGATTTAACTCCGCAAAGTTATTTGCAAGTGATTTAAATAGCTATTAATCAGTCAGTTATACCAGTATAATACTGGAATACTTTTTAAGTAGTTGATTTTGAATTGGAAATTAATTTTGTGAAAAACTCGGAATTGTTAGAATTTCGTAATTTGTTGATGATTTCCGAGCGTGCTTCTACCTTTTTAAGGTCTTTGTCTCCATTGTAAATGGTAGCTGAAAAATAAGGCTGAAAGTTAAAATTTACCTTTAAATCTTTTTTTATCTGTCTGCTTAATTCTGTTTGACTCTTAAATAGTTTGCCATTGTAGAACCAGTTCAAAGTTTTTTTATCTAATTCTGTTTTGGCTTCCTCAAAATAAAGTTTGCCGTCCGCCATTAATTGATAAAGAATTTCAAAGGCACTTGCATTTTCAGACTGAACTCTTGAATTCAAAAAGTCCTCAAATTTGATTAATTCAATAACGGCAAGTCTTTTTGTATAATAACTTAAAATATCAATATCATCTCTTATCAGGATATTCTCTTTTGTTCCTGATTTAAGATTGTCATAAATTCTTTTAGCTTTTGGGTCTTTTAATCCCTTGTCAATAAACTTTTCCTTGTAAGTGGCACGAACTGCCATTTCATCTGCGAACGGTTCTCTTAGGCTCTCATTATACGCTTCTTTCAAGTCCTCAAATTTATTGTAAGTTATGCCGTAATAAGGACGCTCGCTGAGTAAGTTTAATACCAGGTGTTCCCTAACCGCTTTAATTTTAGGGTTATTTTTTCGCTCCCAGATGATGAATTCCTGAACAATTGATTCAGGGTTATTTTTTATTTCTTCTTCGCTGTAACGGCTTAAAAATTCTTTGTACTCTCTCATTTGTTTAGGTTTTTAATTATCTGTTCCAGTCTTTCCGCCTTTTAAAACTTTCAGACCTGATTTATAATTTTGCTTATTTAATTTGTTGGTTTGTTTTACGATTTCGTCAATATCCTGTGATTGTGATTTGTTTACATAGGTTTCCAGTTCGGCGTCCGATTTGTGACCTGTCACTTGTCTTATCCAGCTGTTTGGTATCTTGCCATACATTTGAGTTGCGTAACCTCTCCGCATTGTGTGTGTGCCGATTAAATCGCATTTTGGATACATACCGATAACGCTTCGCCGTACTGTTTCACCGTCTACTTCCATTGCTACTGATTTACTCCCTTTGATTATTTGAGTAATTCCAGCAAGGCGACAAACTTCTTTTATTTCTCTATTTAGTTTTACATCATCATTCTGCTTGTAGTCGGTTTTTGGGTCGCCGTATTTTGATATTAAGTACTTTACCCTATCTGTTTTTGGCACTTGTTGAAGCGAATCGGTTTTCTGTGAATAGAACTCCCAGTACTCCGTGCCTTTGTCAGATACTTTTAGATTTTCATCTGTGAGTTGGTTATAGTCTGAATAACGAACGCCTACTTCATTGCCGAATAGAATTACTTTTTTAGCGTTCAATAATTCATCAGGAACATTTGTAAAGTCAATTTTGATTAATTCCTCACTCGTTAGTGTAATGATTATTTTGTTTTTCTTTTCGTTTTGAAGTGTGGGTAAGCGGAAAGTATTATAAGTTTTTGATACTTTGATAATGTTTTGTTCATCGTTACTGTATGCGTAATGGACGGCACGGCGAACTCTTTTGATAAATGAAATAGTTGTACTTCTGCTGTATTTTTTTTCAATAGTTGCCCAGTTCATAAAACTATCTGCAAATTTGGCATTGACTTCTTTGGTTTTTAGGTTCGGGTTGAATTCCTCAATTAATTCTCTTAGTACGTTAAATTTACTGCTTTCGTGCTTATTGCCTAAATACTTTACATCTCTTATCGTGCTTATTGCAGTAGTGACGAGGTTTAAATGTTTTTTTCTCTCTTTCTTTTTTCGCTTTTTTTCTTCAATCTCTTTAAGTCTTTCAGCTTCTGCGCTGATTTCATCAGGACTTTCTAAAATCTTTGTGAACTCTTTAATTTCATCTTTTAACCAATCATTAGTGATGGGTTCGCCGTCATTGCTTTTTCTGATACATTCTTTTTCTAAATGCTCAACGAGTTTTTCTAAAACTTTTTCTTTTTGCTCTTTGGCTTCTGCGTTTCTGATAATAGATAAATCATTCCATTTTCTATGCTTTCCATCGGGATTAAACCAAAATTCTTTTTTTGATTTAATTGGTGTCGATACTCTCAATCGTTGTTTGTTGTGAGAAAGTTCAATCCAAAGATTGCTGATTTTGTTGTCAGACCTGTATCTAAACGTTACATTTGCCATAATTTGCCAATTTAAATTTGTGACGGTTTTTGTGACGAAATTACAAAAACCTTTGCAATTTGTTGCAATGTTTAGCAAATAAGTTTTAATCTAAATATCTATAAATGATGCAAATAACGTTTTATTCAATTTCGCTTAATTCTATGTTTCATTCCCTGTGGGTCTACTTGGCTAAATAAGCAATCTCCTGAAATTCAGTTGGTTGCTTTTTTTATCTCATTTTTTATCCTCAGGGCAGATAGAGGGTGGGTTGTTGATAAGTCTTTAAATATTAAATGAATTTCAATTTGACAAATATTTAATTCTTCTAACCTTGATTCTGCAAGGAGATACGAATATTTTTGTTTCTAATTAAGTATAGGAAACTTATCTTTCAACAGGAGTAAACCTAAGCCAACACATTCAACAGACAAAAATAAAAAGTTCAAAAATTTTGACATACCCCTGCTCTCTTAGATTTTGAGAATTTTTACAATATGGTAATATTGTTGATTACTAAATTTTGTTCTGTTGTTCTCAATCAGGTGATAATCGTGTGTTTATTATCTTCAACACTTAAAATTACATATTATGAGACAAACTGTACAAAAGTTTGAATCTATTTTTTCAGAAATATACCCTATATTCTTATTTACTGTTTATAATCATTGTAGCCAAGAACTTCAACAAAAATTCCCTGATAACTCAACAAGGTATCTTCTGATATTTTTCTCAATACTTCCAAAATTCTTTCGTAATTTACAATGAAGTTGTTCATTGTAAATGTTTTGTGGTTAAATCAATTTACCGATTATCAATAGGATGAACAGCTTTTTTTTAAATTCATAATGCACAACGGGTTTTTCATTAAATATTTTTATTATAATACCCAATCAAAAGACAGGCCTGAATCGGATGAAGTTTTTCAAAATCTTCTACCATAGATTTAACGTTTTATAATCGCGGAATTAAGTTTAAAACCTTAAATTTATCTGTTTAAAATTTGTCCGATGATTTTACGTTCGATGCTATTCTTAACGTACATTTTGTATGGCTGCAATGAACAGAAAGGGCAATGGTCTGAATCTGAAAAAACAAATAAAATGCAAATTGAAAATATAGAAAAAGCAACTTTCGGCGGAGGTTGTTTCTGGTGTGTGGAAGCGGTTTTTGATCAATTAAAAGGTGTCCACAGCGTAACTTCCGGCTATGCGGGCGGACATACCGAAAACCCTACTTACAAACAGGTTTGCGAAGGCACAACCGGCCATGCGGAAGTTATTCAGGTGGAATTTGATCCGGAAGTCATTTCATTCGATGAACTCCTCGAAGTATTCTGGACGGTGCATGACCCGACTCAGCTCAACCGCCAAGGAAATGACATCGGGACACAATACCGTTCCATCATTTTGTATGAAAATGAAGCACAAAAATCCACAGCGGAAAATTCCATCCGGGCTTTTGAAGCATCGGCGATGTATGAAGGAAATTTCACCACGGAACTGGTTCCGCTGGAAAAGTTCTATACAGCTGAGGATTATCACCAGAATTATTACGAAAACAATTCGGAAACCAATCCGTATTGCTCAGTCGTCGTCAAGCCTAAAATCGATAAGTTCTACGATAAATTTTACGACAAACTCAAACCGGAGTATCAGTAAAATTTACCCCGAAAACTCACCCATGGCGATGTATTTATCCTGACGTTGCACTTTTAATTCTTTAGGAGAAAGTTTAGACAATTCATCGTAAGATTTCAGTATTTGTTCCTTCAGGGCATTGAATGCTTTAGGCGGGTCGTAATGTGCGCCTCCGAGCGGTTCTTTGATGATTCCGTCAATGATTTTGAGTTCAAGCATATCGCTCGGGGTCATTTTCATCTGGCTTGCTGCCTGCTCTTTGTATTCCCAAGAACGCCACAAAATGGTGGAACAGTTTTCGGGAGAAATCACGGAATACCAGGTGTTTTCCATCATGTAAACCAGATTTCCCACACCGATTCCCAATGCACCTCCACTCGCTCCTTCACCAATCACGATACTGATAACGGGAACTGTGAGGTTGAGCATTTCATAGATATTTCTGGCGATGGCTTCGCCTTGTCCGCGTTCTTCGGCTTCCAGTCCGGGATAGGCTCCGGGTGTGTCCATCAAAGTAACGATGGGCATATTGAATTTTTCAGCTAACTTCATCAGGCGCAAAGCTTTTCTGTATCCTTCCGGATTCGGCATCCCGAAACGGCGGTATTGCCG
>JAEZDQ010000121.1 GCA_023433225.1 Bacteroidota bacterium
CGCCTACGCCGTGGTAGATGAAGAGTTCACCTAAAAATGCCCCGACTTTGCCCATCAGGTTTTCGGCCACGACATTGCGGCTGAAAAAATCGTAAAGCTGGCTCTGGTCATTTCTTCCGTGGTACAAATAGGAAACGAAGGAAATCAACAAAATGATTCCCAATGCGATGAGAATTATGCCCAAAATGGTTTTGAATACATTTTTACGTGGCGAAGAAATCAGTTTCGGTTCGTCCATTCGGAAGGATTCTGAAATAATTAATGCACAAAATTAGGGAATTTCTCTGATTCTTGTCAGGGAATTCAATGGGATTTTGACTTTATCCGACCCACTTACTCCGAATGATTAAAATGAAAACCGATTACCTTGCTCATTTTAGAAAATTTAAATCTTCAATCCGGTTTTCCCATCTTAAAAAATCAATTAACTTTGTCAAACCGTATGGAAAACTTTGTTGTCTCCGCCAGAAAATACCGTCCGCTGCAGTTTGAAGATGTAGTCGGACAGTCGTCAATTACCGATACCCTTGAGCATGCCATTGCCGCCAACCAATTGGCGCAGGCACTCCTTTTCTGCGGTCCCCGTGGTGTGGGCAAAACGACCTGTGCAAGAATTCTCGCTCGTAAAATCAACGAGGAAAACAATGAAACGGACGAAGAGAACCAAGATTTTGCTTTCAATATTTTTGAATTGGACGCGGCTTCCAATAATTCGGTGGACGACATCAGAAGCCTGATTGACCAAGTTCGTTTCGCTCCCCAAGTCGGAAAATACAAGGTCTATATCATAGACGAGGTGCATATGCTTTCCCAAGCGGCTTTCAATGCTTTTTTGAAAACCTTGGAAGAACCTCCGGCGCATGCGATTTTCATTTTGGCGACCACCGAAAAACACAAAATCATCCCCACGATTTTGTCGCGTTGCCAAATATATGATTTCAAAAGGATTTCCATCAACGACATCAAATCTCATTTGGAGGCCATTGCCCTCAAAGAGAATGCCGAATACGAGGAAGATGCCCTGCACCTGATTGCTCAAAAAGCGGACGGTGCTTTGCGAGACGCCCTTTCCATTTTTGACCGCATGGTGACTTTCACTTCCGGGAAATTGACCTTGGAAAAAGTCGCTGAGAATCTCAACGTTCTCGATTATGAATATTATTTCAAAATAACCGATGCCGCGTTGAAAAATGAAATCCCTGATTTGATGCTTCAATTGAACGATATTTTGAACAAGGGTTTTGATGCCCATTTATTCATCAGCGGATTAGGTGGCCATTTCCGGGATTTGCTCGTCACCAAAATGCCCCAAACCATCGATTTACTCGAAGTAGGGGAAAACACCAAAATAAAATACCTCGATCAGGCACAAAGGTGTGATTCCTTGTTTCTAATCAACGCCATCGAAATTTGCAATTCAGCAGACATCCATTATAAAACCAGTAAAAACCCGAGGTTGACTGTGGAAATTGCCTTGATGCAAATCGGGTCTTTGACTGCCGATCACCCGGCCGATAAAAAAAAAAGTTCAGAATAATCCCGCCTCCTGAAGCAAAGGTGAAATTACCCGAATCTCCTTCAACGGAACCCAAAGTCGCTATCCAAAGTGAAGAGCCAACGCCGGTTCATCCTGAATTAATCTTGGAAAAAGAGACGCCTTTTCCACAGCCCCAGCGTGCCGATAAACCTTTAGCAGCACGACTCGAAGGCAGAAGTTCTTTTAATTTGAAAACAATTTTCGACAAAGTAGAGGAAGAAAAGCCGGTAATCGAAAAAAGAAATGACCTACCCAAAGAAGATTTCCGTGAAAACGATGTTTTTGATGCTTGGAATGGGTTTCTTGATAGTCTGAAAGCTGAAAATAAAATCCCTGCATACAACGCTTTGCATACCGCAAAGGTTTCCCTAAAAGAATCTTTGTGCATCGCTTTTGAATTTTCTTCCTTGTCGCTCACCACTGAATTTGAATTGCAAAAGGACGCATTAATGCGTGTTATGCGGGATCAATTGCAAAACTATTATATTGAATTTGAAGTAGATATATATGAGGAGCCCACCCGGAATTATGTCAAGTCAAAAGCGGAAATTTTCCAAGAAATGGCTGCGAAAAACCCGGTATTGCTCAAAATGAAAAATGAATTTGGGTTGGATTTTAATTCAAATGATTAGGGACGGAAAATATTTCGTAAACTTGCCGAAAATTAGCGTAAAGGAAATGAACCATACAATTTTAGGGGAATCCAAATCCTAAAATCTCCGGGGAATTTCATTGAAATTTAATTAAAAAATAAACTTTAACAAATGAAAAAAATAATTCTAAGTGCCCTTGTGGCGGCTGCAGTGATTTCCTGCAACAAAGGAGGAGGTAGTGGTAGCGGCGGCTCCGTCAATAAGTTGGAAAATGAAGACCAGAAAGCAGGTTATGCGTATGGCGTAATCATCGGCCAAGATGTGGAAAAATATTCCCAGTCCTTGAGAGCGGACAGCTTGAACTACAGTGAAGTGGAAAAAGGAATTTGGGATTACCTGAACAATTCCAGTAATGAAAAAAATTCTTACTACCAAGGCCAAAGCATTGGTTTTTCCATTGCCAATTTCCTGAAAACCCAAAAACTGGATGGAAAAATTGACCAGAAATACATCGTTTCGGGAATCATGAATGTTTTGAAAAGAGATTCTTTGTTGTTGTCAAGAGATTCTGTTATGCCTTTCATCCAAGACTATATGCAGAAAAACCATGAGAAAATCAAAGCCGATAATTTAGAGAAAGGCAATAAATTCCTGGAAGACAAAAAGAAGAACAGCAAAGTTCAGGCAACCGAAAGCGGGTTGTTGTATGAAGTAATCAAAGAGGGCGATGGGGAACAACCTACGTCTAACAGCGAGGTGAAAGTAAATTACACCGGAAAATTAACCGACGGAAAAGTTTTTGACGAGTCCAAAAAAGGGGAACCGGTTGGATTTAATTTGATGAGCGTAATCCCCGGCTGGACAGAAGGTTTACAACTGATGAAAACCGGTGCCAAATATAAATTCTATATTCCTGCACATTTGGCTTATGGTGCCAACGGAAGCCCGGACGGTTCCATCGGTCCGAACGAAGTATTGGAATTTGAAGTGGAATTGGTCGAAACCAAAGAAGCGGAGGCTGCACCGGGCCAACTTCAATTCACGCCAGAACAGCTTCAGCAAATGATGCAACAGCAACAAGGTGGGAATTAATCCCGATTGAATCCAAATATAAAGCCACCAGAAGGTGGCTTTTTTTATGGGATAAACGGATTCTTTATTTATTCATTGAAATCAAAAACTCTTCATTGGAGCGGGTTCCTTTGATTCGGTTACGCAGGAATTCCATCGCTTCCAATGGATTCATATCGGCCAAATGGTTCCGCATAATCCACATCCGTTGTTGGGTAGGTTCGTCTAATAATAAATCGTCTCGGCGCGTACTGGAAGAAACCAAGTCGATTGCCGGGAAAATGCGCTTGTTCGCAATCTTGCGATCCAATTGCAATTCCATGTTCCCGGTTCCTTTGAATTCTTCAAAAATAACTTCATCCATTTTGGATCCGGTATCAATCAAGGCGGTGGCAATGATGGTAAGCGAACCGCCGTTTTCTATATTTCTTGCCGCGCCGAAGAAGCGTTTGGGTTTGTGCAGCGCATTGGCGTCCACACCACCTGACAAAACTTTACCCGAGGCCGGGGCAACGGTATTGTAAGCTCTTGCCAAACGCGTGATGGAATCCAAAAGAATTACCACATCATGGCCGCATTCAACCATTCTTTTGGCTTTAGACAAAACCAAATTGGCGACTTTCACATGTTCCGAAGCTTCTTTGTCGAAAGTGGAAGCCACGACTTCGCCGTTCACGCTTCGTTTCATGTCGGTTACTTCTTCTGGGCGTTCATCGATTAATAAAACGATGAGGTAAACTTCCGGATGGTTAGCTGCAATGGCATTGGCTACATCTTTCAACAAAACGGTTTTTCCCGTTTTGGGCTGTGCGACAATCATCCCGCGTTGGCCTTTTCCAATGGGTGCAAACAAATCCAAAACCCGTGTGGAAAGGGTGGCATTGTTTTCGGCAAGCCTGAATTTTTCTTCCGGGAATAAAGGGGTTAAATGCTCAAATGCCACACGGTCACGGACAAAATCAGGAGTCCGGCCGTTGATTTCTTTGATTTTAATAAGTGGGAAATATTTTTCACCTTCTTTCGGAGGCCGTACTTCGCCAGTGATGGTGTCGCCTGTTTTCAATCCGAAAAGCCGGATTTGAGACTGGGAAACATACACATCGTCCGGTGATGAAAGGTAATTGAAATCCGAAGACCTTAAAAAACCGTAATTGTCCGGCATGATCTCCAGCACGCCTTCTGTATCGATGATTCCCTCAAATTCATAGTTGGCCGCACGGTACTTATTTTTTTCATTGTTTTCCGTTACCGCAGGTTGTTGGTTGGAGTTGTTTTGATTCTGACTCTGGTTTTGATTCTGATTCTGATTCTGTTGGTTGTTATGCCTTTGCTGGAAATTGGGATTCTTTTTTTTGTTGTGCGGATGGGTTTGATTGGATTGGGGAGGTAGAGTGGATTGTGTAGGTGGGTGGTTTTGGTTTTTGGGAGCGGGTTGGTTTTTGGGTTGCTCGGGTTTTTTATCGGTTTTTTGAACCGCCGGAGCCGTGGGTTCCAGTTGGGCTTCTTTGACGGCTTCCTTTGGAGCCGCTTCAATAGAAGCCGGTTCCGGCTTTACCTCTTTGGGTGTATGAATGCGTTTTCTTTCTTTTTGAAAAGGTTTTTCGGGAGTTGGATTTTCATTTTTCTTTTGTGCGGAATTATCCGCCTGATGATCCAATATACTGTAAATGAGCTCCATTTTTTTTTGTTGCTTTACCTTTTTGAGCTTCAAGCCGGTAGCAATCTCCTGCAATTCATCTAATTTTTTGCTCTTTAAGTCATTTAAGTCAAACATAAATTTTGTATGTAATTTTTTAATAGGTATTTTATAAAGTGCGGGCTTCTTCTAACGGAAGGGTTGGAATCTGAAACCTGTTTATAAAAGTGTTGTGAAGTGTTTTCTGATAGAAATAATACTGCAATGTTACGAATAAAATTTAAAACACAACAAAAAAAATATTTTTAATTTTGTAGCGCAAAACACTCGAAATGATTCAACGCAAGCAAAGCATTTTTTTAATTTTAGCCGCTTTGGTTTCTACCGTTTCCGCTTGGATAGGCGATTTATGGAAAACAGCTTCCGGCTGGATCCAAGCTGAAGATGTGACGGTTTTGTTGTTGTTGTTTTTGTCTTCAGCCGCTCTGTCGGCCGCGACCATATTCTTATTTAAAAACAGAAAGTTGCAGATGAGACTGGGTGGGTTGAACATTATATTGAACATTTTGTTAGTAGGTTATCTGGCTTACAGTTTATCAAATTTACCCGGAGGGTTTGACTCTGAGAAGGGTATTGGGCTTTTGGCACCTTTTATTTCGATTGCTTTTTTAATCATGGCAAATCGATACATTCAAAAAGATGAAAAGCTCGTGAAATCGGTAAACAGGTTTAGGTAGTCCTAACAACTTTTTATATGAGCGCGGGAGCAATTCTTAAAAAGAATTGCTCTTTTTTAATTTTAAATAAATTAAATCAAATTGAATAAATAGGACTCTATCCCTGTTTCAATAGGGGGTGAAAAATAAATTTCATATAAAATTAAAAATAATTCAATAAAAATGAAGGGTGTATTTCGGAAAAATATATTTTTGCAAAGAATTAGACTTTAAAAACAAATCATTATGTCAAATCTTAGAATCAATGCGCTCAAAGAAGTCCTCCGGAGAAATCCGGTGGAGGTAAACGTTCCCGAACGGCTTTCTGCTCTGTTCAACCAAAATGTCTTTTCGGAAGATACGATGCGGGAATACATGACCAAAACCGCCTTCAATCACATCATGGCTGCTCGAAACAAAGGCGAGAAAATCCCCCGCGAGATGGCTGATCAGATTGCTTCCGCCATGAAAGACTGGGCAATTTCAAAAGGTGCCACGCACTATACGCATTGGTTCCAACCTTTAACGGGATCTACTGCAGAAAAGCACGATTCCTTTTTCACCCCCATCGACGGCGGAAAAGCCCTGGAAGAATTCAGCGGCACCATGCTTGTTCAGCAGGAACCCGATGCTTCCAGTTTTCCGAACGGAGGTATTCGAAATACCTTTGAAGCTCGTGGCTATACCGCTTGGGATCCTACTTCTTATGCCTTTGTGATTGATACGACTTTGTGTATTCCCTCCGTATTTATTTCTTATACAGGCGAAACTTTGGATTATAAAACGCCTTTGTTGCGTGCTTTGCAGGCTGTGGATGAAGCGGCAACGGATGTGGCGAGGTATTTTGACCGGAATGTAAACAAAGTTCAATCAACTTTAGGTTGGGAGCAGGAATACTTTTTAGTGGACTCCGCTTTATTCAACATCCGTCCCGACCTCCAACTCACGGGCCGTACCATCATTGGCCATTCCCCGGCGAAGGGCCAACAATTGGAGGATCATTATTTCGGTTCGATTCCGCTTCGGGTCATGTCGTATATGCAGGAATTGGAAATGGAATGTATGAAATTAGGGATTCCCATCAAGACCCGGCACAACGAAGTCGCACCTAATCAATTTGAATGTGCGCCTGTTTTTGAAGAAGCCAATCAGGCCGTTGACCACAATTCCTTATTGATGGATGTGATGGGAAGAGTCGCCCGAACCCATAACTTTAAAGTCCTGTTCCACGAAAAACCTTTCGCGGGTGT
>JAEZDQ010000124.1 GCA_023433225.1 Bacteroidota bacterium
GGAATGTGGAAGGGGAATTGCTATTCCATTCCGAAAAATTGACCAAAAGACTTTTTGGAATCCAGCGCATGAAATCCGAAGCCGAGAGAGGAATAACGGTGATTTCCAATTTAAGAATTTCGCAAAAAGATGAATTTATCCACAACAAAATGCTTCGATATGCGCTTTTTGGCTTCATTGCGGCGGCAATAGTAGTATTGTTGATTCAATTCAATCAATATTTAAACAATTACGCAGACCGCAGAAAGAACACCCATGCTTAAATTTTCGCTTTTAGGGTACGGGCACATCGGAAAAGTTCACAGGCAGGCTATTGCAGAAACGGAGGGAGCCGAACTCGTTGGCATCATTGATATGGCTTTACCGGAGGAAGAAGAAGCCGGGATCCAATATTACCGGACGCTGGAGACTTTTTTAAACACCGATACCGAAACCGATGTTGTCATCATTGCCACACCCAACGGGCTCCACCGTGAACACGCCATCCGCTGCCTGAATGCGGGCAAGCATGTACTGATTGAAAAGCCCATGGCACTTGACACCGAGCGGGCAACAGAAATCTTATCGGTAGCTCAGTCCAAAGGGTTAAGGGTTTTTTCGTCAATGCAATTGCGTTTTTCGCCGCCGGTCAGTTATGTCAAAAAATTGCTTGACAACGGCAGTCTGGGCGAGGTGTATATGGTCAATATCCAATGTTATTGGAACCGGAATAAAAACTATTATAAAACCCGTGAATGGCATGGGACGCAAGATATGGACGGCGGTGTTTTGTTCACCCAATTTTCCCATTTCATTGATATTGTCAATTATTGGTTTGATGAAGTCCAATGCGAATCCGCTTCGTTTTTTAATTTCAACCACCAAGGGATTACGGATTTCCCGGATAGCGGCAAACTGGACTTCAAAGCAGGGACGGCGGAAGGCAGTATGATTTTTACGACTTCGGTTTTTGAACAGAATTATGAAAGCAGTATGGTCATCATAGCCGAAAAAGGAACCATTAAAATAGGCGATCAATATTTGAATGAATTGAAATACAGTAATTTAAAAAATATAGCTTGCCCACAAAACAGCCTTTCTACGAGTGTTAAAAACTTTCATCCTGATGCAATCAGGGAAATTGTAGAGACGATTTCGGAAAACCGCCCTTCTGTATTGGATGGCCACCACGCGGTGCGGTTGGTGCAATTCATCGAAGATGCCTATAAACTATCGGATCAAAAATTAATTCTTCATTGATTAACCGAGCGCATTTTCCAAATCCGCCAATAAATCTGCTATATCTTCAATACCGACGCTCAAACGAACCAAGTCGTCACCAATCCCTTTTTCATGACGTTGTGCTTCGGGGATAGACGCATGGGTCATGGTTGCGGGGTGGTTGGCCAATGATTCGACGCCGCCGAGGCTTTCTGCCAACGTAAAGATTTTCAGGCTTTCGAGGAATTTCGCGGCATCTTCTTTTTTACCTGATTTGAAATTGAAACTCACCATTCCGCCAAAGTCTTTCATCTGCTTTTTTGCGACTTCATGGTTGGGGTGCGAAGACAATCCGGGATGAAAAACCCTATTAACTTTCGGGTGGGTTGAAAGGAAGTCCACGACCGCTTTACCGTTTTCACAATGCCTTTGCATGCGGATGTGTAATGTCTTGATTCCTCTTAAAACCAAGTAAGCATCCTGAGGTCCCAGAATTCCGCCGCCTGCAAACAACTGGAAATGCAGCTTTTCGGCCAATTCCGCATCTTTTACGACCAAGGCACCGGCTACGACATCGGAATGGCCGCCGAGGTATTTCGTGGCGGAGTGCATGACAATGTCCGCACCCAAATCCAAAGGCCGTTGCAAATAAGGCGAAGCAAAGGTATTGTCCACAGCGACCAAAATATCCTTTCCTTTGACCAAATCAGCTATAGCTTGGATGTTGGCGATTTTCATCAGGGGATTGGTAGGGGTTTCAATCCAAATCAACTTGGTATTCGAGTTGATGTATGGGCTTATATTTTCCGGATTTGCCATGTCCACAAAGTGGAATTTCAATCCGTATTTTTCATAAATCCTTGTAAACATACGGTAGGAACCGCCGTACAAATCATCGATGGCAATGATTTCATCGCCCGGGTTCAACATTTTCAGTACGCTGTCGGTAGCAGCCAAGCCGGAACCGAAGGCGAAACCGTGGGTGCCGTTTTCAATACTGGCCAAAGCGTTTTCCAATGCGGTACGGGTAGGGTTTGCCGCGCGGGAATATTCGTATCCTTTGTGGACACCCGGACTGGACTGTGCAAAGGTTGAGGTCTGGTAAATTGGCGTCATGACCGCTCCGGTCGAGGGGTCATGGGTTTGGTTTCCGTGTATGGCTTTGGTATTGAACTTCATTTGGAGTGGTTTATTAAAACACAAACTTAATGAGAATTGATAAGATTTCAGGCCTTTTAACTTTTGTTTATATTTGAATCGCGAATATGAATAAAAGATTTTTAGCTGCGCTGATAAGCATCCTTTCTCCATTTGTTTTGGGGCAACAGAAACAATATATGGCGGAGGTCAATTATTTTTACGGAAGCATCTTGCCCCACAGCGAAAAAATCCGGCACCTCATCACCGAACACCCGGAAGGCGTTTTCTTGGCATTTAACCGGAAAACTTTCGGGGAAAAGGAATGGGAGTCACGATTGAATTACCCTGATTACGGGCTTTCTTTGCATTACCAGAACAATAAAAACAATGTTTTGGGCGATATGTACGGCCTCTACCTGCATTATAATTTTTACTTTTTGAAACGAAACCTTATGCTTCGGATAGGGCAGGGGGTGGCCTACAATACCCATCCTTACGACAAAGACGAAAACTACCGGAATGTCGCTTACAGTACGCATTTAATGCCTTCATCCTATTTTATGCTCAACTATCTAAAGGAAAACATCTTAGAGGGATTTGGACTGCAGGCGGGTCTGTTTTTGGTTCACCATTCCAACGGCACAATGAAATCGCCCAATACCAGTACCAATACGGCAGGCGCTCAGGTTGGGATTCATTATGTATTGGATTCGGACAAGGAATACAAATTTATTCCGCGTACGAGGGATTCGGTTTACAGAGAGCCCATCAAGGCCAATTTCGCTTTCCGCAGCGGGGTTCAGGAGAGCCGTGTAATTGGCACCGGCCAATACCCTTTTTATTTCATTTCGGCATATGCCGACAAAAGATTCACGCGTTCCAGCGCATTTCAGGCCGGAGTTGATTTATTCATTTCGCCCATGTATGCCAATGAAATCGAATACATGTCTGTTGCTTTTCCGGAACTCGCAGTGGATTCCGAACTCAATTCGGTACGTCTGGGCCTTTTTGCAGGCTATGAATTTTTCCTGAACAAATTATCATTCGAAGGCCAACTGGGTTTTTATGTTTTGGATGAATACCAAGCCAATACCGCATTGTATCAGCGTTTGGGGCTAAAATATTATTTTTACAAAAACCTTTTTGCAGGCACCAGCCTCAAAACCCATTTCTCCAAAGCCGAAGCCTTGGAATTCTCATTAGGCATCCGATTATGAAAACCTTAAAACTGAAATATTATTTGTACGGATGTTTGGGCTTTTTCCTTCTGAACTGCCATTCGGAAGAGGGGTTCGACTGTTTCAAAAAACAAGGCAAAGAAATCAGCCGGACGATTGAGCTGGCGGGTTTTACCAAAATCCATATCGGACCGGGCATTGCGCTGACGGTCAAAGAGTCTGATGAGCAAAAGGTGAGCCTTAGGGCCGGGGAGAATTTAATCAACGACATCCGTTTCGAAGTAGTGGACGGCGAATTGTTCATCAGCGATGAAAATGGTTGCGGGTTTTTGCGCAATACGAGCGTGGCACATGTCCATGTTTCCGTACCCCAACTGGTAAAAATCTATTCGGCTTCCCAGTTTTTTATCCGTTCAGAGGGGGTTTTACACTTCCCCTATTTGGAACTGGAATCGGGCATCGTCACCGAAGATTCTCCGGCCAGTGTTTTTGATTTACATATTGAAAACGAATCCCTTACCGTCAATGACAACATTGCTTCGGTTTTTAAAATCCGCGGGAGGACGGGCTTGCTGAAAGTGCAATTCTGGGGGAGCAACGGACGGTTCGAAGGTGGCCATTTCCAGGCCGATGAAGTTTCGGTATTCCACCGCAGCACAAATGATATGATTGTTTATCCAGTCGATAAGGTTTCCGGAACCCTTTACAGTACAGGCAATTTGGTGTTGAGAAACGTCCCATCGGTGGTGGATGTGGAAGAACTTTACAGCGGACAGGTAGTTTATCCTTAGGGTGGCTGGCAGAGCTATTTAAATTCTTTTTCAATTTTCCAAAATGAAATTTCCGGTGGCCCTGCAAGGAAGTTTTTTGAATCTCCGATAAATTTTTGCAGATGACTTGTTTGCATATGTTTTGAATGATAGTACGACTCGTCATTCCATTTTTCATAAAGTAGAATATTAGTTCTGTCTTTGGGGTCAATATGAAGCTTAATGCTGAAAAAGTGAGGTTCTTTCTTTACACTTTCTATTAGTTCAGTTAAAGCTAAAACAGTTTCATTTTCTTTTGATGGTTGCGTTTTATATTTAACCAATACAATTATGCTTTTTGTGTCGTCAACGTCTTTATTGTTTTTTATGCTACAACTTACGCAAAACAATGTAATAATTCCAAGAATCGAATTTAGAAATAACTTGTTTTTAGTTTTCATATCGTAAAGTTTTTATGTTACAGTTGAAATTTATGCAAATGTGGGAACTGCTTGCCTCCAGCGGGTTGGCAATTGGCGCAGTGGCGGATTACGAAGTGCAAAACTGTCAATCCAGCAGAAAAGCCCCATAGGAAAACTAAACTTGAATGTAAGCACGTCAGCCCGCCTGACGCAAACCCGTGTTATAGCCAGTGGTTTTTCTGCTCGTCATTGTCTGCTTAGTTTTATTATTTTCCCCTTTTGTTCTGTTTCATTGTCTTCTTCCAAGTCCTTTTCATCTTGTGTCGGATAAAAGTCAATCCAGACTTGAACTAAATAGTCGTGAAAACCCCAACCGATTCCGCTCGTGTCATCTACAACTTTACCAACTCGGTCTTCATATTTGTCAAGAATGTTTTCTTTTCTCATTAAAGTCAAGCTGTCAATAAAAGTTGTCGCCAAGCTTTTATAAAAAGTTTCATTGATGTCTCCGAAGTCATTTGTGAATTTCACTCCTGTCTCAACGTAGAATAACATCAAGTCAGCAAGTAAGTCTGGCGATGTTCCAAGTTTTTTGAAGTCGATAATTGCTTTTTTACCGTCTTTAAGTTTATAGCTGTAACCACGTTTTGGATAAAAGGCTTCAAATATTTTGTCGCGGTATTTTTCAAAAAGGGCTCTTTCGTTGGGATTTACATAAAAGTCAAAAAACTCTTTTACTGATTTGTTCTTTTTATACAAGTCAGCAACAAGGTCAATTAGTTTGTCCTTGTCAAGTTTTTTAAGTTCTTTTTTTATATCTGTCAGTCCCATGTTTTTTAAGTTAGTAGGGTCGTCCTACCATTGGCTATAACGTGATTGGCTATGGTTTCGTTGCGTGAAAATCCGCGAGGATTTTCCGCCGTAAACCGAAGATAGCAAATTTGCGAGGACTTTCCGAGAGGAAAGTCAGAAGCAATGAACTATAGCCGGTGTTAGGCAACGTATTTTTCTATATTAAATAATGCTTTTATGGACATTCCTAAAACTTCTCTCATTTTTTCAACTTTATCTTTTTCTCTATGTTCTGGTTTTAGTTCGTCTTCAATTGTCGAAAATTCAAGTCCGAAATATTGATGGAAACCAACATAAAATAATAAAGTCAGCATATTTTGGTTATGCTTAATTAGTTCCTGCATATCTTTTTTGAATTCCTTTGAGTCTATTTGTATTTTCTTACTCTTATCATAATGGTCTAAATATTTTGGAATTGGCTCTTTAATCGGATAACCATCGTAATGCTTTACGCAGTTACAAATCCAATTTATTTTTCGAGTTACAGGAAAATTATGCGTTGTTTTTTTTAATTCAACATCGAATTCGCTATTTAAATATTCTGTAATCGGCAAAAATTTATTGTCAAAATCAATCTCTTTGAAAAATTCGTCCATCATCGGAATTAAGTTTTTCAAAAAGCTCTCATATTTGTGGAAAGCACCGACATATCCCAATCTAACAGTTTCGTAATAATTTTCTTTGAATTCATCTTCGGTTAAATTGAAGAATTCCTTATACCTTGAAAACTTAAGTTCTCTTTTAAAAGTTTGTATTGATTTTAATGAAGCTGGAAGGTAGAATTGAACAAATAAATCTTGATATGAGTGAAATTCGGAAACAAAACGCACTACGAAATCAAAAAGTTTTTTTCCGAGCGGGTCATTTTGAGTGAGTTCAAAGTTCGGAATTTTTGAAAATTCTTTTTGTAGATTTTCAATTAATAGGTCGATTGAGTTTACTTTCTTTTTCAATGTATTTATTCCTCTTCTTAAGTTAAATTGTCTTTCGCATTATTCATAATCATTAAAGTCAATTGCTCTGGTGTAAAATTATTTAAAAGTCCATCGTGTAATTTTTGTCCGCTTTTTTGAATTTTACCATCCAATTCTGCTATAATAAATTTTATAAGATTTTCAAATTCAGTTAATTTCTCTGTATTAAATGAGTATTGTTTGAGTTGATTAAATCTTATTTGTGATTTTTCATCATTTCCTTTTGCTTTAGGTATAAGCATAAAAGCAATTCCAATTTCACTTTCGGTTTTTCCTCTATGCGCAATGAATTGATGTCTTAAATCCATTAAAAATTCGTGAGTTTCTAAAAAACCATCTTGGTCTTTAAAAAGACTTTTCGGTTCTAATTTCGGATAGTTGTTTTTTGAAGCATCAGTAAAACATTTTCCGTAAAGTGCAATTGTCGAAAAGGTTAATGAGGATTTTACAGTTGCGTTTTGAGGATTCGTTTTTAGAAAAGTAATGTACTCAATTACCAATTCCAAATCACGTTTCATTGCACAGTAAGCAATAAATTTTTTAGACATAAAACCTGGAATCGCTACAGCAAAATATTCTTCTGAATATTCAGCTTGTGCATTTTTAATTAGTTGGATGTATCTTTCAGTTGTTCTGTCCATATGTTGCCTAACGTTTTGGGTATTGCCGAAGGCGTGGATTTTTAGCACTAAAGTTCAATCGAAGAACAAATGTTGAACTTTACACAAATGTCCAATCGAAGCTGTTTAGCCCCGCTTTTGGCAATACCTTGTTGGCGGTTCGGCTTTATTTATTTTGTCTAATATTTATGTTTAATTCCTGTCTCACTTTCTATCTGACTTAATTTTTTGCGGTCTAATATTCCTTCCTTTAAGTAAAAATGTGCTGTTTCTATGTTTTCAAATTCCCTTAACTCGTCCATTAGTTCGTTAACAGTATTGCTTTGAATTGACAGATGTTTTAAACTTTTCATTTTCTTCAAACACTCCGGGAATTCTTTTATTTCTCCACCAATCCTTAACTCTTTTAAATTCTCACATTTGCAAATTGATTCAGGAATTTCCTTGATGTTGTTGTCAAGTAAATTTAGAATCTCAAGTTTTTGGTCTTTTTGAATTTCATCAGGAATAATACTAATATTCTGTTCATTTAAATTAATTATTTTAAGATTAGGCAGGTCTAAAATTTCAATTGGAAATCTTGTTAGCTTCGGAAATGTTGAAGTAAGATTTATTGATATTACTTTTTCAGGGTTTTTAAGTGCTCTTTTGACCGATAGGAACTGTCCTGTTTCTTCTATTTTCTTCTCTTCTTTCAAATCTTTGAACATATACAAACCGTTAATTAAAAAGAGGGGTAAAATGATAGAGCTAATTAGTACCGGTATAATGTATTTAGAGTTGTTGGTTTTTGATTTTAGCTTTTTTGCTTGCCTAATGTTTAAAACACTTATCCATATATAGCCGATAATTGAAATTCCCACAAAATAAAACCCGTTTTCTTCCGAAAAACTGTTTTTAATGCCGAATGTATAGTTTAATACCGAATATGTTTTTGAGTCGTCAAAGTCAAATTGAAAAAGGAATATGCCTAAGAAGAATAAATGAGAAAGAATAAATTTAAGAATTGTCCAACGACCACCTGACGCAAAGAAATTCATACAACGTGAATGGATTAATAAGTGGCTAATTCCAAATATGATAGCAGAACCTAAGCCAATTATAAACAGCCAACCGAGAATTGAAAGTCTTGCTCCAATTCCAATTGAAATAACAAATGTTAATATTATAGCCTGAATTGTTTTATTCACTGTTCTGTTTTATTTCGGAGTCATTCTCTAAGCTGACCGCCAACTCATAAATATACGCAATTCCCTTACCCGATTTTAAACATTTACAAACGGATTATCCTTTAAAAGAGAAACACCTATCCGGGCGTTGTCGTTTATTACCGTATAGTAAATTCGTACTCTGACTAAAACCAATAAAAGCATAACGCCGGCAGTTGGTGATTAGTGAGAGGGTTGTGCGTCAAACAAATATAGCAAAAGTATCCGTCATTTGTCCGAAAGGTTCAAGAATTTTTCACCGTGCTTTCCATTTCTAGTAGCCAAAAAGGAATTTTTGGAGGGGTTTTGTTCGGGACTTCTTCGGGACTTCTCCCATAGTTGTTCGGAAAACAGGCCGTTTTTCCGAACAAATCCCGAACAAACCCCGAAGAAACCCGAAGCTCCGGCAAACCCTACCGGACAAAACTGGACAAAACCGGTCAATAGTGGACAAAACCGGACAAAAATTCCCGGTGTGTTCTGCGTTAGAAACGGACCAAATCAGTTCTCAAAAAGGGTTTGCGCGCATTTAGGGCAGAAAAAACAAAAACTTGAGCGTTGTGGATTTTCTGACGGGTCGGATAGGGGTGGGTTGATGATTGTTTATTCAATATCCATTCATGTGAAGTGTAGGTAGGGAATTCATAAGCCCTTCATCACTTCTTGGAACAACTCAAAGCTCCTCAACCGTTTGGCATGGTCAAAAATGGCGGAGGTAACCATCAGTTCATCGGGCCGGAAGGCTTCCACGAAATGTTGGAGTTCTGCTGAAATCCGGGACTTACCACCGATGAAGGAGCAGGCCAACATGGATTCAACCAATTGTTTCAGTTCCTCCGGCCAATCCGTCAAAGCATCTTGGGAGGGTGGCTGAAGGGGTTTGCTCAGGCCGGTGGCAACGCCCGCAAACATGCGGTAAAGGGAACTGGCCAGGAATTCAGCCTCATCATCAGTTTCCGCCGCCACCACATTGACACAAAGCATGACTTTGGGATGTTCCAAATAAGCGGAAGGCTGGAAGTTTTGGCGGTAAATCGAAATGGCTTGCTGCATTTGTGCCGGTGCAAAGTGGCTGGCAAAAGAATAGGGCAGGCC
>JAEZDQ010000126.1 GCA_023433225.1 Bacteroidota bacterium
CCCTAATCCAGATACTGTTGATGGGTTCATTGATAAATTCCACATTGGTCAGGTCAATCCCGTTTGAACTCAGGTAATTCGCCACGGAAGTTGGGTTCGTTGTGGCAATTAAGACTTTACATTCATCAATGGCCGCTGCGATGATTTGTCTCTGTATATTCTCATATCCGGGCGACCAACCCAAGACCAGGTATTCCACTTCTTCCCATTGTGCGGAAGTACGAACCGGCTGCGAGGGTGGAGGCGTTAAATTTGTTCCGCTGAACTGATAGCTTGAAATCAAGTTTTGTTCTTCCGGAGTCAATCCTTTTGGAAGGATTTCTTGGGCAAATAAATGGGAATTCAATGCGAAAATAGAGAATAAAATCCCGCGGTAAAGTAGTTTCATTTGTGTTGAATTAATGCCCTAATTTAGAAATAATTGCTTGGAGTTTTCAAGAATTAAATTGAAATTAAATTTTTCAGGCTAAATTCGCTCCATGGCAGGAAAACTTTATCTGGTTCCCACTCCCATCGGAAACCTCAAAGACATGACGTTTCGGGCAATTGAAACCCTTCGGGAGTCGGATTTAATTTTGGCCGAAGATACCCGAAACAGCGGAATCCTGCTGAAACATTATGAAATCTCCACACCCATGCGCAGTTACCATGCGCATAACGAACACAAAATAACGGAGGAGATTATTCAGCAATTGAAAGACGGAAAAACGTTTTCCCTGATTAGCGACGCCGGCTCGCCCGGAATCTCAGACCCCGGCTATTTACTGGCCAAAGCCTGTGCCGAAAATGAAATTGAAGTACTTGCCTTGCCCGGGGCTACCGCATTTGTTCCGGCTTTGACAGTTTCGGGCTTGGTTTCGAATGAGTTTGTGTTCGTCGGCTTTCTTCCGGTCAAAAAAGGTAGAAAAACAAAATTAGAAGAATTAAAGGAAGAAAAACGAACGATGGTTTTTTATGAATCGCCGCATAAAATAGCAAGGACTTTGAAAGATTTGGCCGAAGCTTTCGGGGGAGAAAGGAAGGCGAGTTTATCAAGGGAAATTACCAAAAAGTTCGAAGAAACGCTTCGCGGAACTTTGTCGGAAATCCACCAAATCACGGAAACCCGAAACCTGAAAGGTGAAATGGTTTTGGTGGTGGCAGGATTTTAGAAGATCAATCCCTAAACCTCACGTCCCTGATGTTCAGCTGCAGGTAAGTAGCCCCTTTCCAGTAATTTTCATCGATGGAATAAACAGCATCGAATTTACGGTACTCAAAGTCATGTTTCGAAATTCCCATACCAAAAGCGACCGCGGGCAATTCGGTTTTTGAAAATTCATCGAAAAGGGAAAGTCGCAAGTGTTCGCCCTCTTTACCCATTTCCTTGATTTTCCCGCCAATCAGGTTTTTGGTCAGAAAGAGAGGCGTCATATTTTGCGGTCCGAACGGAGCCAATTGCTTGAGCAGACGTAGAAATCGACCGTCTATTTCTGAGAAATTGATTTCAGCATCGATTTCAATATTGGGTTGTTGTTGTGAGGGTTTGATTTTTTCTTTTACCAATTCTTCAAATTTATTTTTGAATAATGGGAAGTTTTCTTTTTTCAAGGTCAGGCCCGCCGCAAATTTATGTCCGCCGTATTGGAGTAAAAAATCGGAACAGGCGTCGATGATTTCATACAAATCAAAATCTTTAACCGAGCGCGCAGAACCCGTAATTTCGCCCTCTTTCCCATCGGTCAAGACCAAAGTAGGCCGGTAATAAGTTTCCGTGAGCCGCGAGGCGACAATCCCCAAAACCCCTTTGTGCCAAGTTGGGTCGTAAACAACCGTGGCAAACTTCTTCTCCTCTTGGTTTTCCCTGATTTGCCGAATGGCTTGGACGGTAACATTTCCGTCCTTTTCCTTTCGGGTTTCATTCAAGTCTGAAATTTGGGAAGCAAATTCTTTAACCTTTTCCGCCTCTTTGGCAATCAAGAGTTCCACGGATTGGGAAGCATGTTCCAAGCGGCCGGTGGCATTGATTTTCGGGGCAATTGAAAAAACAATACAGGAAATATCGGCGCGTTTTCGTTGTTCTTCGGACACGAGACTTGCCAAGCCCATCCTCGGATTTTCACGGAGTTTTTTCAAACCAAAATAGGCGAGTGTGCGGTTTTCATCTACAATCGGAACGATGTCAGCGGCAATACTTACTGCTGCTAAATCTAAATAATCATATACGGTTTCCGGCGATAAGTTTAATTTTTCCGCTAATGCTTGAATCAATTTAAATCCGATTCCGCATCCACTGAGTTCTTTGAAAGGGTAACTACAATCAGTCCGTTTGGGATCTAAAACTGCTACGGCTTCGGGCAACAAATCTCCGGGAAGGTGATGATCGCAAATGATGAAATCGATGTTTTTGTCGGCGGCATATTGGATTTTGGAGATTGCCTTAATGCCACAGTCTAATGCAATGATGAGGCTGATGCCGTTGTCGTCGGCGAAATCGATTCCTGTCATTGAAATCCCATAACCTTCTGTATATCTGTCCGGAATGTAATATGAAACATTTTCATAAATTGATTTTAGGAAATCATACATGGTAGCGACCGCAGTGGTACCGTCCACATCGTAATCCCCGTAAACCAAAATATTTTCTTGGGATTCTATGGCTTTCAGGATTCTATGAACCGCTTTGTCCATGTCTTTCATGAGAAAAGGGTCGTGCAATTTTTCTAAATCGGGACGGAAAAAATTTTTGGCTTTGTCGAAGGAATTTATCCCTCTTTGGGCCAAAACGGTGGCAAGAGGTTGTGGCAGGGTGACCTCTTTCATTAATAGGTCAACGGCAGTTGCGTCAGGTTTGGGTTTCAATACCCAAAGGTTTTTCATGTCTTAAATTTATAAATTAGACAGGCTAAACCTCACCGGATGCCTATCAAATTATTTCTTATTCACTTCTTTGACATATTTTTCCAAAGCCATGGTCATGGAGGGCGACTCCGGAGTGGGAACTTCAATGTCAACTCTCAACCCCATTTCTTTGGCGGCTTGAACGGTTGTTTTGCCGAAGACGGCAATGCGGGTATTGTCCTGTTTGAAATGGGGGAAGTTTTCAAATAAGGACTTGATTCCGGATGGGGTGAAAAACACAAGAATATCGTATTTAACATCTGTCAGGTCTGATAAATCGCTGGAAACTGTACGGCAGAGTGTTCCTCTTTCCCAAGTCAGGTTCATTTCGTTGAGGAATTCCGGAACTTCCGGATTCAGTACATCCGAGGAAGGCAACAGGTATTTTTCGTCTTTGTGTTTTTTGAAATAAGGTGCCAAATCCGCAATCTCTTTTTCGCCGATATAAATTTTCCTCTTCCGGTAAACGATGTATTTCTGAAGGTAAAATGCAATGGCTTCGGACTGGCAGAAATACTTCATATCATCCGGCACTTGAAACCGCATCTCTTCGGCCAACCTGAAATAATGGTCGATGACATTTCTACTGGTAAAAATGACCGCAGTATATTTAGAGAAATCTATTTTCTGCTGCCTTACGTCGCGCGCGTCCACTCCTTCCACCTTAATAAACGAACGGAAATCGACTTTGATTTTGTTTCTTTTACTTAATTCATGGTAAGGCGAAAACTCGTTTGCCGGCTGAGGTTGGGAAACAAGAATAGATTTTACTTTCATATAGTCATTTAATTACCAAATAGTTAGAAATTTATACAATACTAACAAGGGTAAAATTTCAAGTGCACAAAGATACAAAATATTATAATACCAATTTTGCCTTAATTCCTCCTGTTGGTTTTTCATTCGGTAAACGAATTGAATAGCCCTTAAAAGCAATAAAACAACGATACATACCAGAAAAACCCAAAAGCGTGGCAATCCGGTAAAATAAAAGAGTAAAACCGAAACCCATAACACCGCTACGGAATAAAACCGGTAATAGGTAGAAACTTTTTGGTTTAAGGAATTGTTATAAGCAATTTTGAATGCAAATGCACTCAATCCGGAAACCAGGGATTTCCCCCAGAAAAACAAAAGCATGATCGCAGCGACGGCCATTGTCTTGCTCAGCGGACTGTAAAATACATAGTCATAATCTCGGGTTAAATACGGTACGGTCAAGGCACCCAGCAATACAGCGAACAAAACTTGGTTGAGCAATGCAAATATTTGCTGGTTGTCGTTTATTTCCAGAAACCGCTCTAAATTCCCAAGTGCGTAAAAATTAATCGAAAAAAGAGCTTTGCCTACGACCAGCACCAACATCGTCCCCACCAAAACCCCGATGACCCAATCGAGGTTTTCTACAGGCCTTTCCATGAAAATACTGGTAGTTAAAACAATCATAATCTTTACAAAAATACAAAAGCAGACTTAAGGAATGATTATATTAGCGCATAATTTAGATTTTCGATGTCTGAAAATTTGGTCATCATCCCCACTTACAACGAATTGGAAAACATTGAACAAGTCATCCGGAAGGTATTTTCCCTACCCATCGGATTTCACATATTAATCGTGGATGACAGTTCCCCCGATGGCACCGCAACAGTAGTTCGTCAACTACAAAAGGAATTTCCGCAATTGTTTTTGGAAGTCCGAAAGGAAAAGGACGGTTTGGGAAAAGCCTATACCCACGGCTTCCGTTGGGCATTAAAAAACGACTATCAATATATTTTTGAAATGGATGCGGATTTGTCCCATAATCCGAAAGATTTGCCACGTCTTTTAGAATCCCTGAAAGAGGGAAAAGACCTGACAATCGGTTCGCGCTATTCACACGGCGTAAATGTAGTCAACTGGCCGATGACAAGGGTATTGTTGTCGTTCATCGCTTCAAAATACGCCCGGCTTGTTACAGGTCTTCCGGTTCACGACGCCACTGCAGGATTTGTCGGATACAGGAGAATTGTTTTAGAAACTTTGGATTTGAGCCAAATCAAATTCAAAGGTTACGGATTCCAAATCGAAATGAAATACAAAGTGTGGAAAAAGGGATTTAAACTGGGTGAAGTGCCTATCATTTTTACCAACCGGGTCGCAGGTGAATCCAAGATTAACACCAACATTATGGGTGAAGCGGTGTTCGGGATTTTAATGTTGCGCATTAGAAGTATATTTGGCAAACTATGAAAAAAATGGTTTTTTTCTGGCTGGTTACGCTTATTTCCTGTGTTGAAAACGTGGAGAAACCCAAAGATCTAGTCGCGGAAGATAAAATGGTTCAGATTCTCACCGATATTTACATTCACCAACAATCTACCTATATGAACGCTTTGGGAGGAAAGCCGTTGGACTACGCCAAGGTCAATGCGCATTTGGTAAACACGCACGGTGTAAGTGTCGAAGATTTCGAAAAGAGCTACGAATATTATTTATTGAATCCCGATTTGTATGAGTCAATTTTGATTCAAATCAGAGAAGAACTCGAAAGTCAATTGCCACAAGAAGAACGGATGAAAAGAGAGCAAACCAGAATGAACGAGCAAAGCAGTGAGAGCAAATAAATGTGCCTTTCATTGTGGTTTAATGAATTGGGCGGAATAACAAACTGAATCAGTTCGATTATCCAAAATCAGTCAAAGAAAAAGATGGGATTTTGATGTTTATCAATAAATTCTTCCCGATGAGCGATAAAGGCTTGACAATCAATAAAATAGAGGTTCCGAGCGGATTCGAACCGCTGTAGCAGGTTTTGCAGACCTGTGCCTAAGCCCCTCGGCCACGGAACCTTTGAGGAGTGCAAAGATATAAAAATCTTCTAAACAGAAAACTTCTTTTCCAGCACCACGCTGACTTTTTCCACGTCACCGCCGATGGGTGGATTCATTTTGGACAATTTCACACGCGCAAATTCCACCATAGGAATTTCATTTTCAATCCTTTTTAAAATCCTGTCCGCTACTTTTTCCAATAATTTGGAACGGATTCTAACTTCTTCATTTACTATTTTATTGAGCAGTACATAGTCCACCGTATCGCCCAAATCGTCTGTTTGAGCCGATTGAGACAAATCTGTATCAACCTCCAAATCAATCATGTAATCGGAGCCGATCAATGCTTCTTCGTCCAAACAACCGTGGTTGGAATAGACCCTGATATTTTCAAGAATGATTTTTCCCATTCATCAAAATTAAAATTATTTCCAATAAGAAAAGTAGAAAGTGAATCTTTCTACTTTTTAATTTTATTCCTTGTTTACTCCTCCATTAGAGGGGTTAGGGATTCTATCCTTTGTATAATTCCGCAACTTTATCCCAGTTCACCACATTGAAGAATGCGGAAATATAGTCCGGTCGGCGGTTCTGGTAATTCAAATAATAAGCGTGCTCCCAAACGTCAAGTCCTAAAATGGGTTTCCCTTCACAGCCTACTCCGGCCATCAGCGGATTGTCTTGGTTTGCCGTTGAGCAAACTTCCAGCTTTCCGTCTTTTACGACCAGCCAAGCCCAGCCGGAACCGAAACGGGTCGCTGCTGCTTTGGAAAATTCTTCTTTGAATTGGTCAAACGAGCCAAAAGCAGCGTTGATGGCGTCTGCCAACTCTCCGCTTGGCTGTCCGCCACCGTTGGGGCTCATGATTTCCCAAAATAAATTATGGTTGTAATAACCTCCTCCATTGTTTCTCACAGGGAGATTATGGGTTCCTTTTTCGAGGATTTCCTCAATGGGAAGGCCTTCCAGTTCTGTTCCCTCAATTGCTTTGTTGAGGTTGTCGGTATAAGCTTTATGGTGTTTTCCATGGTGGATTTCCATGGTTTTTGCATCTATGTGCGGCTCCAACGCGTCTAACGCATACGGTAATGGTGGTAATTCAAATGCCATAATTTCAAATTTTTTATTGTTAATAATTATGTTGAACCCAAATATAAGGCGCATTTTTCCATTTTATGTGAAGATTAAATTAAAACTTCTGATGAGTGGATAAATTTTCTAAATTGCATGGGAATTGAAACCTTA
Organism: Bacteroidota bacterium; assembly: GCA_023433225.1. Taxonomy (GTDB): domain Bacteria; phylum Bacteroidota; class Bacteroidia; order Flavobacteriales; family Weeksellaceae; genus Moheibacter. Next base: position 6,939 of record JAEZDQ010000126.1, read on the forward strand.
TGTCAAGACTTAGAAAAATATTTCTCCGTATTGTCCAAATCCTTTCAGCGATTATTTTACTCGTTGTAGGGATTCTTTTCCTGACGGGGAACCAATATATCATTCGGGGCGTCCAGCTGACTTATATGAAAGGCCATAATACGGCCAACATTGACGATTATGTCGATTTCGACAATAATTTGGTTTTAGCCGATCGGCCGCAACCTTGGACACAACATGAACTTTACAATGAAATCCCTTTGACCGACACCTTGAAAAATGAACTGGAAAGGTTCAAATCCATCGGTTTTTTTGTCGCTAAGGACGGAAAAGCGTTGTGGGAATATTATTGGGACGGTTATTCGGCAGAAAGCCACACCAATTCTTTTTCCATGTCGAAATCCGTCATTACTATGTTGTTGGGAAAAGCAATTGAACAAGGCTACATCCAATCTTTGGATCAGCCCATTACCGATTTTTTACCCGAATTTAAAGACGATGAATTCGGAAAACTTTGTACCGTCGGTGATTTATCTACAATGACTTCCGGGTTTGACTGGAGTGAAGATTATTATCTACCGCTCAACCCTACGGCAAAAGCCTATTATGGCCGAAACATCGAAAAACAGATGCTCAGCCGGAAATTTATCCAAGAACCCGGGGGGCAATTCAATTACATTTCAAGTGATACCCAATTGTTGGCCATCATCCTTCAAAGGGCGACCAACAGAAGTGTTTCACAATATTTGCAGGAAGAATTCTGGCAACCAATGGGCATGGAAAAAGATGCTTATTGGTCCAAAGACCGTCCCGAGGGAATGGAAAAAGCATATTGCTGCCTGAATTCCAATGTTCGTGATTTTGCGAAGTTTGGACAATTACTTTTGCAAAAAGGCAACTGGAATGGAAAACAAATCTTGGACTCCGCTTTTGTGGAAAAAATGATTACCCCGAATTACAAAGCCTTCCATCAAAACGAACCGGCACGTTATGGATATTCCATCTGGACGGATTATGAACACGAACCTAATTTTTACGGACTGATGGGTCATTTGGGCCAACGCGTGATTGTCGTTCCGAGTGAAAATTTAATCATCGTCCGATTGGGGCATGAAAAAGACAATCGAAGGATGGGCAAAGGGTTCCTCGACACTGATACCTATTACTTTGTGGACGAAATCATGAAAATGCTTCAAAAGAATCGTCTCTTAAAAACCCAATACCATGTTGAAAAAAATTCCGTCCCATAAAGTCCTTTTTCTGGACATTGAAACCGTTCCCGAAGTCGGGGATTGGAACGAGTTGTCGCCTGAATGGCAAAGCCTTTGGGCAAAAAAGGTGGAGAAACAATTAGCCGGAGGTGAGACGGCCGAAGATTTTTACGGCCAACGCGCCGGGATTTTGGCTGAATTCGGAAAAATAATCTGTATTTCCTGTGGAATTATTACCAATGAAAATCAACTTAGACTCAAGAGTTTTTTTGGAGATGATGAAGTGGATATTTTATTGGGATTTAATAAATTACTTCAGGACAATTATTTCAAATCAGATTCAATCCTGTGCGCACACAACGGAAAGGAATTCGACTTCCCTTTTCTTGCCCGACGCATGATTATCAACGAAATTGAATTGCCGCAAGCACTGAACCTTCAGGGTAAAAAACCTTGGGAAATTCCCCATCTGGATACCATGGAACTTTGGAAGTTCGGAGATTATAAACATTATACATCGTTGAATCTATTGGCAGCAGTCTTGGGAATTCCTACTCCGAAAGATGATATTGATGGTTCGCAGGTTGCTTCGGTTTATTACGAAGAACATGATTTGGAACGCATCAAAAACTATTGCGAAAAAGACGTGCTGACCGTTGCACAGATTTTCAGGAAATTCCGAGGAGAAAGTTTGCTGGAAAGAGAATGATCTACTCCTCTTCCGTATCGCCGTTTTCGTTTAAATGTACCAAAGTCGTTAACTCTACTCTTTCTACGGAATTCCGATACATTTTGATGATTTTCGCCTGATAATCCGGCAAGTCCAAAACATCGCCGGCTTTGATTTCCCGGTCGGGGAATGTTTCCGCCAACAACCCGGAAAGCGTGTCGTAATGCTCACTTTCTTCAAATCGATAAGGAATGTGGCGGTTGATATCCGACAGGTTATGGTGTGCATTTACGGAATAAACGCCTTCGCCTAAACTGATGACAATCGGGTCTTCGTTGTCGTACTCATCCTGAATCTCTCCTACCAATTCTTCCAAAATATCTTCCATGCTCACGATTCCGGTCAGTTCCCCGATTTCGTTGGTTACTACGGCCATTTGGATGTGTTTCTTCTGAAATTGTTTCAGCAGGTTTTTGATTTTGGAACTTTCCGATACGAATAAGGGTTTTCTCAAGATACCCAAGAAACTGGTTTCTTCCGGTTTTTCCAAAGTTAATTTAACCAAATCTTTGGTATAAAGAATTCCTTTGATGTTGTCCAATGATTCTTCGTAAACGGGATAACGGGAATAACCCTCGTTGATGACGAAATCAATGGCTTCTTTAACGGTCGTATGTACGTCCACAGCAGACACATTTTTGCGAAGGGTCTGAATGTTATTCACCCTTCGGTCATCGAATTCAAAAACGTTCTGGATCAGGTCGCGCTCAGTTTCTTCAATTGCGCCTCCCTCTTGGCTTTCCATGATGATCATTTTCAATTCTTCTTCGGAATGGATTTCCGAACCGTGAATCGCCCGGATTCCGACGGAACGGAGGATAAAATTCGCCAAACCGTTCATCAACCAGATAATCGGGCGGAAAATGACATAAAAAAGACGGAGCGGCCAGGCGATGGAAAAAGTGGTTTTTGCCGGAAATTGAATGGCTAAAGATTTTGGTGCCAATTCTCCAAACACAATGTGTAAAACCGTAATTACTGCGAAAGCAATCCAAACTGCACTATTGTTGGCAATGGCAACCCATTCCGGGCCTTGTAGCCCAAGTGCGTCAAAAATCTTAACGACTACCGGTGCAATCGCTCCTTCTCCCACAAATCCTAAACCGAGGGAAGCCAAAGTAATTCCAAGTTGAGTTGCAGCCAAATAAGAATCTAAATTATTGACTATCGTTTTGGCCGTTTTGGCTATGCCGGGGCTTAAATCCGTCCTTACATCGATTTGAGAAGTACGGATTTTGACAATCGCGAATTCGGCGGCGACAAAAAAACCGTTCAAAAAGACTAAAAAAATCGTAAGAATTAATTTCCAAATAGAAATGTCATGAGAAATAAGTCCGCCGCCGGGGGCTCCTGCGGCAATGATAAATGAAAGTAAGGGGTCTGCGTCCATTCAATTAAATTTACAAGGCAACTTTCTGTTTTGTTTTTTGAGAAAGCTATAAACGGTGTTTACTTTTGGCTTCAAAATAAATTTTGACTTACGGCCAAAAACCTTTCAAGCAAAAATATAATATTTTCCTGAATTGTAAATAAATAAAAATACTACTTCAATAAAATCTCATTCATTTAATTAATAATGAACACCAAATAATAAAAACTGTTCTATTAAAAACAAGATGTTGAACGTTTCGAATCTATCTAACTTCATTGAAATTTCTTTAAGCACTCCTAAAATCAACAAGAGATATAAAATCCTCAAAAAATTAATTTTTCCCATGTTTTTCAATGTGTTAATTAGGGGCGGTTTTTCCGCCCTTTTTGTTTATCATTGAATTGATAGAATTAAATCGTAATTTTCCGCTTTCAAAAATCTTCTGATTTTGACAGGACTATCTATTCTTGATATACAAAACTTATCCCTTTCCTTCGGTGAAAACGAAATCCTGAAAAATGTTTCATTTTCGGTTCCGGTGGGAAAAATTATAGGCGTTGTTGGTGAATCCGGCTCCGGAAAATCCATTACTTCTTTGGCCATAATGGGATTGCTGCCGGAAAATGCCAAAACCTCATCGGAAAGCAAAATCATTTTTCATGGAGGTTCTAAGCCGGTGGATTTATTAGAATTAAATTCGGAAGAAAAACGAAAATTTCGGGGAAAAGAAATCAGTATGATTTTTCAGGAACCCATGACTTCGCTCAATCCCAGCATCCGCTGCGGTGAACAGGTTGAAGAAGCTGTCCGTTTACACTTGAAATTAAAAAAAGAACAAGCAAAACAAAGGGTTTTGGAACTTTTTCAAAAAGTACTTTTGCCTAATCCGGAGCGAATGTACAAAGCCTATCCGCACGAACTTTCCGGTGGTCAGCGGCAACGGGTGATGATTGCGATGGCTATCAGTTGCGAACCCAAAATATTAATCGCGGATGAACCCACTACCGCTCTGGATGTCACGGTACAGCGCAGTATTTTAGAATTGATTAAAAATTTACAAGAGGAAAGCGGGATGAGTTGCATCTTCATTTCCCATGATTTGGGCGTGATTTCAGAGGTATGCGATGAGGTAGTCGTGATGTACAAAGGCGAAGTCGTCGAAAACGGCAACGTCAAAGAAATTTTTGAAAACCCAAAAGAAAATTATACCAAAGGTTTGATTGCCTGCCGCCCGAGGCTGGATGTGCGCTACAAAAAATTACCAACGATTGCGGATTACCTCAATGATTCTGATTACAAAGCAGAAATTTACAACCATCAGGAACGAAGCGAAGACCAACAGAAAATATATGCCCGGCCTCCTATTTTGGAAGTGAGGAATTTAACCAAATATTTCTATACAAAGCCTTTCCTGTTTGGCAAACCGGAGGTTTCGGTTAAAGCGGTTGACGATGTGAGTTTCAAAGTTTTTCCGGGAGAAACCATGGGATTGGTCGGCGAATCCGGGAGTGGAAAAACCACCTTGAGCCGGGCGGTTCTCTTGTTGGAAAAACCAACTGCGGGCGAAATTTTTTACCGGGGAAAAGACATCGTGAAATTAAGTGTCCAAGAGATTCGGAAATTGCGCAAGGAAATCCAGATTATTTTCCAAGACCCTTATTCCAGCTTAAACCCCAGGATGAATGTCGGTGAAATCCTCACGACACCTATGCAAGTGCATTCCATCGCTAAAAATCAAAAGGAGCGCTTCCAAAAAGCAGGCGAATTACTCGAAAAAGTCGGTTTGAGTGCAATGGATTTAAAGAAATACCCGCACGAATTTTCCGGCGGCCAACGCCAGAGAATCGGGATTGCAAGGGCATTGGCACTTCATCCTCAATTCATTATTTGCGATGAAAGTGTATCCGCCTTGGATGTGTCTGTGCAGGCGCAGGTTTTGAATTTATTGAATGAATTGAAAGAAGAATTTGGTTTTACCTATATTTTTATCTCTCATGATCTCGCAGTTGTAAAATATATGAGCAACCAATTGCTGGTTATGCAGAACGGGAAACTCAAAGAATTGGGGGATGCCGATGAGATTTACGCCCGGCCGAAGACCATTTATACCAAAGAATTAATCGAAGCTATTCCGAAGCTTTAGTTTCTTGTCAGATAATTAAAATAAAATGTGGAAATCAATTTTACTGATAGGATTAGGCGGCGGAATGGGAAGTATATTCCGGTTCTTGGTATCGCATTTCACAAGAAAATATTGGAGCAGTGGTTTTCCAATGGCCACTTTTTTGGTGAATGTTTCAGGATGCTTATTGATTGGTTTAATAATAGGTCTCTTGTTGAAATCCAACACCTCAAACGATTTAAAGATGCTTTTGGTGGTCGGATTTTGCGGCGGTTACACGACTTTTTCGGCATTTGCGTTGGAAAATTTCCAATTGATCCAAGCAGAAAAATATATGATGTCAATTTTATATATTTTGGGAAGTGTGGTAATGGGCATAATTTCGGTTTGGTTGGGGATTTTCTTTTCTAAATTAATCTGATTGGATTTTTGGATTTTTCGGCCTCCCGTGCCTTAAGTCTTGCGTCGAATGTCTAATTTTACAAAATGAAAATCGGTTTGTTTTTTGGTTCGTTCAATCCCATTCATATCGGGCATTTGGTCATTGCCAACCATATCCAGCAATATTCAGATTTGGATCAGGTTTGGTTTGTGGTTTCTCCGCATAATCCTTTCAAAGAAAAATCCACCTTGGCCAACGATTATGACCGTTTGCATCTGGTCAACCTGGCGATAGAAGATTATCCGAATTTACGTTCTTCCAACATCGAATTCAATATGCCAAAACCGTCTTATACCATCGATACACTAACCGTTTTAAAAGAAAAATACCCGGAACATGAGTTTTCATTGATTATGGGGATGGATAATTTAAAGTCATTCCACAAATGGAAAAACCATGAGAAAATATTGGAAAACCATTCGGTTTACGTTTACCCCCGGCCGGGCACGAATCCAGGAGATTGGCGGAACCACCCTAAATTCCAATGGATCAATGCGCCGCTGATGGAGATTTCCTCTACTTTCATCCGAAATGCCATCAAAGAAAAGAAAAATGTGAACCCTATGCTGCCCGACAGGGTTTGGGAATACTTGGACGGGAGTTCGATGTATAAATGATTATTTTGAAATTTCAGTTAATTTTTTAATTAATCTACTTTTTCCTGCTTTACCGTACCCAACAGACATATAAATGATTTTTCCTTCTTTATTATCTATGATCAAAAAAGTAGGATAAGCAACCATTTTTGTTGATTTGAAAAATTCCTGATTATAGTCTGCAATTACCTTTTGATTTTTAAGATATTCTCCATCTTCAGCTGCGGAAATAAAAACATTTTTGTCAAATTTATGGGTTTCATAAACAAAATAACTTTCCACATTCTTTACAGTGTTCAACATTGGCGTCAATTCTCTAATCGCTTTTTTGCAAGGCGCGCAATCCTCATTCCAAGTTCCAATAAAAATATATTGTTTATCGGTTTTGATATTGACTGTATCCGATTTCAAATCCAAAAAAGAAAAAGAAGAAATATCAATAATTACATCTGGAGATTCTTGTCTTTTTTCTTGTGTTTGCTTGTTTGAATCATCAATTATTATTGACTTTTCATCTACAATTCCCCAG
>JAEZDQ010000148.1 GCA_023433225.1 Bacteroidota bacterium
TATTTAGACAATGCCGCCACCACACCGATGCACAATGAAGTCATCGAAACCATGACGGAATGTATGCAAACTGTTTACGGAAACCCGTCTTCCACCCACGTTTTCGGGCGCGAAGCCAAAGCTCGGATGGAACTTTCACGAAAAAAAATTGCGGGATTGCTCAACGTATCTCCCGCAGAAATTATATTTACTTCTTGCGGCACGGAGTCCAATAATTTCATCATCCGTTCCTGCGTAGACCATCTCGGGGTTCAGCGGATTATCACTTCTACCTTGGAACATAAATGCGTTCAGGAAACCGTTTCTGAAATGGAAACCTCTAAAAATGTGGAAGTCATCAGGGTGAAATTAGATGAATACGGATCCGTTGATTACCACCAATTGGAACAAATCCTGAAATCATCCAACAAAAAGACGTTGGTGACCTTGATGCATGCGAACAACGAAATCGGAAATTTATTAGACATAGAAAAAGTACAAAGACTTTGTGAAGAAAATGATGCCTTGTTCCATACAGATACGGTTCAAACCATAGGGCATTATCCCTTGGACTTGAGTGCTTCAAAAATTGATTTTGCTTCTTGCAGCGCACATAAACTGCATGGTCCCAAAGGAATTGGTTTTGCTTATATTAAAAAATCACTCGGCTTTAAACCGCAAATTACCGGCGGAGGCCAAGAACGAAATCTGCGCTCCGGAACCGAAAACGTCTATGGCGTGGTCGGATTGGCAAAGGCATTCGAAATGGCGACCGAGGACATGGACGTGCACCGGGAGTACATTGAAGGCTTAAAATCTTACGCAATAGAAAAATTAATGGCAGAAATTCCCGGCGTTCTATTCAACGGGCTTTCAGGCGATTTGCAAAAAAGCCTTTATACGGTTTTGAATGTTCGTTTACCGTTCAAAGACCCATTAATCGGATTTGAATTGGAATTGAAGGGCATTGCCGTTTCACAGGGGAGCGCCTGCAGTTCGGGCGCATCCAAAGTTTCGATGGTTATCCAATCCATTTTGGATCCGGAAACCATAGAAATAACCACTCCTTTGCGTATATCTTTTAGTTGCTACAATACACGGGAAGAAATCGACCGCTTGGTGGCTGTCTTGAAGCAAATAGCCGAAAAACATTTGGTTCTGCATTAATGAACAGAATCGACCTTGTTTTGGCAATCATTTTAATCATCGGATTTATCAGCGGTTTCCGAAAAGGACTTATCCAATCTGCATCCGGATTTATCGGTATCGGATTGGCCATCTGGATGGGTTTTAATTTTTCCGCTTTCCTCGAAGGATTCGTCGCCCAACAAGAATTCATTCCCCGAACTTGGATAAAAATAGTCTCGCTGCTGCTCACAATAGGATTGATAATTTTAGCCGTTAAACTGCTTTCAAAAATCGTACACCAAGTCGTCCATGGCGTGGGTTTGGGTTTCTTCAACCGATTAGGCGGCGCGGTTTTCGGGTTTTTACTCTATATTTTGGTGTTGAGTGCAATCTACTATTATACACCATCTTTCCTTTTGGAAATGATTGATGCAGAAACTTGGGAAAAAAGTCAAATCCTTCCTTATTTAACCATAACGGCTGAATACATGAAAATAAGTTTCTTGTAAAACTTTTTAAGATTTTTAAGAAACCTTATATTTGAGCCTTTAAAAATAATAAGGAAATGGATTTTCAACTATCAGAAGAACACTTGATGATTCGCCAAGCGGCAAGGGATTTTGCACAATCGGAACTGCTCCCCGGCGTAATCGAACGCGACGAACACCAGAAATTCCCTACGGAACAAATCAAAAAAATGGGCGAACTCGGCTTCCTCGGAATGATGGTTGACCCCAAATACGGTGGAAGCGGTCTGGACACCATGTCCTACGTTTTGGCGATGGAAGAAATCTCCAAAATAGATGCTTCCGCTTCTGTAGTGATGTCGGTAAACAATTCACTGGTTTGCTGGGGGATTGAAAAGTTCGGGACAGAAGAACAAAAACAAAAATATTTAACCAAATTGGCCACCGGCGAGCAAATCGGCGCATTTTGCCTTTCCGAACCCGAAGCCGGTTCAGATGCGACATCACAAAGAACCACCGCCGAAGACAAAGGTGATTATTATTTACTGAACGGAACCAAAAACTGGATTACAAACGGTGGCACCGCTTCCGTTTATTTGGTAATTGCCCAGACCAACCCTGAACTCGGCCACAAAGGAATCAACTGCCTGATTGTCGAAAAAGGGATGGAAGGTTTCCAGGTCGGTTTGAAAGAAAATAAATTGGGAATCCGCGGGTCCGATACGCATTCACTCATGTTTACCGATGTGAAAGTACCCAAAGAAAACCGAATCGGTGAAGACGGCTTCGGATTTAAATTTGCCATGCAAACCTTGTCCGGCGGAAGAATCGGGATTGCTTCCCAAGCCTTGGGCATCGCCAGTGGCGCTTATGAATTGGCATTGAAATATTCTCAAGAGCGAAAAGCATTTGGAAAACCCATCTCAGAACACCAGGCAATCGCCTTCAAATTGGCTGATATGGCAACCAACATCGACGCAGCCAGGCATCTTTGCATGCACGCAGCTTGGTTGAAGGACCAAAAACAAAACTTCGACAAAGAGGGCGCAATGGCCAAACTCTTCGCTTCCAAAACCGCAATGGACGTAACCGTAGAAGCAGTTCAAATCCATGGAGGATACGGTTATGTGAAAGAATACCATGTGGAACGTTTGATGCGTGACGCTAAAATCACTCAGATTTACGAAGGGACTTCCGAAATCCAGAAAATCGTGATTTCACGTTCTGTGTTAAAAGGATAATCATTTTTAAATAAAAAGTTTGATAGCGCCGCAACTCCTTGCGGCGTTATTCTTTTCAACCTGTTATTTCCATTTTATATTATACCAATATTGCCGTAAATTGAGCGAAAATCATACGAATGTTTGAAGAGCTAATCGCCTACTTTCAGGATAAATCCGTTGACATCACGCCTGAATTCCTCCGAATTATGGACAAGCACCTGGAGGAAAAACACATAAGCAAAAATGAAATCATTTTGCGCCAGGGCGAATCCGGCCTGCATACCTATTTTGTGGCGCAAGGTTTACTTCGCGCTTTCACCATTGATGAACAGGGCAAGGAACACATCCTGCAGTTTGCACCCGAAAACTGGTTGATTTCCGACCGATCCGGGATTTTGTTTCAGGACTTATCCGAACAAAATATCGATGCCGTTGAAAACTCAAAAATCATATTGATCAACGAAGCATTCTTTGAAGAAGTCACCGCACTGAGTCCCACCTTCCGTGCCTACAATCTGTTTGCGCTCAACAACCACATCCACTTTTTACAGCGGAGAATCAACCTTTTGCTGGGTGCGACCGCCGAAGTCCGTTACCTGGATTTCATCAAACTCTACCCGGACATCATGCAGCGCGTCCCGCAATGGATGATCGCTTCTTACCTCGGAATTACGCCCGAATCCTTGAGCCGCGTCCGCAAAGAATTGGCCCGAAAGAATTTCAAACCGGGCTAAATTATTTTCCAATCAGTCATTGTGTGAAATAACCCTGTCAAGGTTCCAAACCTTGACAGGGTTGAATGATTACTTAACCAGTTTTTCCGTTTTCAAAACCTTTCCTTCGGATTCTACTACTACATAATAAATTCCCTTGGGAAAATTAAAATCCAATTTGGTTTCATCCGCACTTAAATCTTGTAGTAGAACCAATTCTCCCAAAGAATTCAATATTTTGATTCGGGCATTTTCAAACCATTCACTCCAATGGTTAATTGGTCATTTACAGGGTTGGGGTAGATGGAGACGGCAGAATTATTCTGCTCTTTAATGGACATTTCAGCATTGCCATAATAAGTTTCATTGCCTTCTCCATTGGTGACGACCAATGTAAGCACTCCGTTAATTTCAGTTATTTCATACAGAAACGGATTCTTGGCTTCATCCTGAAAATCCCTCCAGAAATTCGTATATAAATCTTCGAATTCTTGCAAATGGGTGAGGTGTGGGTTGCATTCAGACATCGTGTCATAAACATATTCGCAGCTAAATTCGGTATCATTGATGGTATTGATATTCATGAGAACCGCATGCGCACACAATTCAGCGGTCAGATGGTAAGACCCTTCCGCTTCATAAAAGTAAAGGTGCGCTGCTGCAAAATTACTTTCCGGTGCAGGCGTAGGATGTTCGACTCCATCCTCCACTATTTTGGTCAAATACCAAAGGTTCCCCAATAACTCATTTTGTTGGGAAAACACATTGGAATAGCTCAGGCAAAAGAGCAAGGCAGTATAAAATATTTTTTCCATGATACTAATCTTTAATTCGTTTTTGTAGATTCAACAAGGTAAATAAACCCATTGACAATCCACTATTGGAAATTTCAGTTTATCCCAAAGTTAAAAAATAATTCAACGCCAACTACCAAAGTAAATTTGTAACTTTCACAGAATAAATCCGAATTCATGTCCAACATCAGTTTAATCATCGAAGAAAGAGCCGCCGACATCGGCAATTTCATGGTAGGGCGACTGCTTCCGTTCAAACAGAAACGGGCCGTCGGGCCCTTCGTATTCATCGACCACATGGGCCCCGCCAACCTCAAGGATTACCAAAACTTAGACGTCGCACCGCATCCGCACATCGGGCTTTCCACACTTACCTATTTGTTCGAAGGTGCCATCATGCACCGCGACAGCATCGGTTCCGTCATGGAAATCCAGCCCGAAGCGGTCAATTGGATGACCGCCGGCAAAGGCGTGGTCCATTCCGAACGTACGCCCGAATACCTGCGGACCTCAGAAAAACGCTTGCACGGTTTACAGATTTGGGTCGCCATGCCCAAAGAATTAGAGGAAATCGAACCCAACTTCACCCATATCCCCGCCGAAACCATCCCGCATTGGGAGCAGGATGGCATGTTTCTCAAACTCATCGCCGGCAATTTATTCGGCCATGCATCGCCCGTTCCCGTTTACAGTCCGCTTTATTTCTTGGAAATCAAAAGCAAAGAAGCCGTCAAAGTGAACATCGGCAGCGATTTATTTGGCGAAAGCGCATTGTATATTTTAAACGGAACCATCCAAAGTGAAGGGATTCAGTACCACCCCAAACACATTTTGATTGCCAAAGATGCCCGTTTGTGTGAATTTGAAATGGCCGAAAACACCACCGTTTATATCTTTGGCGGCGAACCATTTCCCGAAGAAAGATTCATTTATTGGAACTTCGTTTCTAGCGACAAAGAAAGGATTGAAACCGCGAAACAAGATTGGCTGGAGCAGAATTTCCCCGAAGTTCCCGGTGAAACCGAATTCGTGCCACTGCCACCACAGAACCCCAACATCAGAATGAAATAATGAGCACAAAAATAACAGTCAAAACCGGAAAAGAAAACTACCGGACTGTCGTCATAAGCGATTCCCACCGGTTTGTAGCCGACGAACCCATCCAAGCAGGCGGCAAAGATTTAGGCCCCAACCCGGGCGAACTGCTTGCCGCATCGCTGGCAACCTGCACCGCCATCACCATGAAAATGTATGCCGACCGAAAAGGTTGGAGCCTCAATGAGATTGTCGTTGAAGTCGATTTCGAATGGAATCGCAAAGAAAACTTTACCGTTTTTACCAAATCCATTCAAATTGATGGCGATTTAGACGCAGAACAACGTGACAAACTCATGGAAATCGGCGGTAAATGCCCCATTCACCGCACACTCAACGGAAGTATTGAAGTCAAACAAAATTTAATGGAATAATAGGAGCCGAACCTTTATTGAAAAAAAAACTTTGATGATAACCACCCGGTCAAATAAATTCCACCCATGATTTATAAACAACAAAATTTAAAAAAATGAATATAGAACTAACAAATGACGGAAAAAAAGGCAAATTCATGGCACTGGAAAACAACGTCCACGCCGGCGAAATGACCTTTACTTGGGCTGGCGACCAGAAATTCATCATCGACCACACCGAAGTCAATCCCGATTTCCGCGGACAATCCGTCGGTAAACAATTGGTCATGGCCGCCGTGCAATTCGCCCGCGAAAGAGACGTAAAAATCATCCCGCTCTGTCCCTATGCCAAAAGCGTTTTCCAAAAATCAGAAGACATCCGTGACGTACTGGCCTAAATCCGGCCCATTCTCCACGTCACCCTGAGCATTCTTCCCGTCACCCTGAGCCCATCGAAGGGTTATGGTCGTGGTTCGACAGGCTCACCATGACGCAGCTCACCATGAGGAAAACCACTTATTCAAACTAATCACACGTCACTCTGAGCTTGGCGAAGAGTACTTTTGCCTTTTTCCTTTTCCTCCGTCACCCTGAGCCCGATAGCTATCGGCATGCCGAAGAGAACTTTTGCCTTTTGAATTTTGCCCTTTGCCTTCAACATTCTCGCACCAACTACCCAATAATTCCCGCCAATTACCCAATAACTCCTGCCAACTACCCAATAATTCCCACCAACTACCCAATAACTCCTGCCAACTACTTAATAACTCCTACCAACTATGTATGAACGAGCACCAACTACCCTTGAACTTCTGCCAACTACCCTTGAATTCCTGCCAACTACCCCTGACAACTTGTCATTTTAGCGTTTGAAACCGGCTCCTGAAGAACTTCCCCGGCCCTGATTAACTC
>JAEZDQ010000170.1 GCA_023433225.1 Bacteroidota bacterium
CGAAGACGAAAAAGTGCGGCCGATGGGTAGGACCGCTTCCGGCGTGCGCGGAATTAATTTAGGGACGGAAGAAAATGAAGTAATCGGTATGATTGTCATTCGGGACAAAGAAAATGAAACCGTTCTGGTTGTTTCTGAAAAAGGATATGGAAAAAGAAGTTCCATCGATGATTACCGAATCACCAACCGGGGCGGGAAAGGCGTTACTACTTTGAACATCACCGAAAAAACCGGTAACCTCATCGCCATCCAGTCCGTGACCGATCAGGATGATTTGATGATTATCAACAAATCCGGCGTAGCCATCCGAACCGGTGTGAAAGAAATGCGCGTGATGGGCCGGGCCACTCAGGGTGTTCGTTTAATCAATCTGAAAAACAATGATAAAATTGCTGCGGTGACCAAAGTGGCGATGGATGAAGAAGTCGAGGAAGAAATCGATGGTGTTAATGAAAACTTAAACGGCGAAGATTTGAATAATAATTCAACTGAAAATACTAATTTCGAATCTGAAACAAACGAATAATTAAATGAAAAAATTAATTTACGGCATCTCCGCACTACTTTTGGCAGGCGGGGCATTTGCTCAGGAAAAAGAAATAGACGCGGCACTCAAAGCTTATGAAAGCAACAACGCCGCCGCCGCGAAAGCAGAACTAAACAAAGTGTCGGGGCAATTGAATTCCTCCATCACCATCTCCCCAAAATCAATGGCCAAATATTATTATGTATCCGGCCAGATTGCTTTGGCAGAAGGAAATTCAATTGAAGCCGCCAAACAATTCGGTGAATTGGCCAAATATGAAAACGGAGTAATTTACTCCGTCCGAAACAAGTCTACCAAGCAAACCGAATATTATGCTACTCAAGCCGAAGCGGATGCAGCCGCTGCAAAAGGGGATTACGCCAAACCCAAAGAAGAAACCCTTTCGCCGGAATATTTACCTAAAATCCAAGAAAGTGTCACCGCATTAGCGGAAAAGACTTTACAAGCTGCGAATGCTGCTTATAATTCAAATAAAAATGATGAGGCGGGTGATAAATTCCTGGAAGCGTCTTATTTGGTCAAAGCATTGGGCGGAAACGACAAACTTTTCAAATACAATGCGGCTTTGAGTTACCACAGAGGTGAAAAGTATCAAAAAGCATTTAACACTTACAAGGAACTTATTCAAGAAGGATATACCGGTGAATCCACTTCATGGGTAGCCAAGGATAAAAACACAGGCGAAGAAGTAACGTTCAATTCTAAATCAGATGCCGATACCCAAGCGAAAATAGGATTGGTGATTGGTCTAAAGGAAGTTAAAAATCCATCGATAGAAAAGGAATTATTCTTAAACACGCTCAAGGCTTTGAGTGGATTGGGCACATACGATGCAATTCTGGAAACAATCAGTGAAAAATATCCTCAGGATAATGAAATCCAGACTGTTGCCGGGAATATTTACCACAAATCCGGAAACGAAGGTAAATTCCTCGAAAAACTCATTGCAAACACCAAGCTCGACCCTCAGAATCCCGTCAATTATTTTAATATCGGTGTTTTATATATGGAACAAGATAAGGATACGGAAGCTATTCAGTATTTTGAAAAAGCCATTCAAGTAGATCCGAATTATAAGAATGCCTATACAAATATTGCACTGATTAAAGTAAAACCTGAAAAAGATTATGTGGAAATCATCAATGCCAATTTAGGCTCTTCTGCAAAAGAGAAAAAAACTTACCAAGAATATACCTTAAAGCGTAAAAATCTTTATGTGGATATAATTCCCTATTTAGAAAAAGCTTATGAAATTGACAAAACCAATTTAGAGTCCGCTACAATGTTGAGGAAAGCCTATCAAGCAGCCGAAATGTTCGACAAAGAAGACGCGATGCGGATAGTCGAAAAATCCTTGCAACAATAATAAGAGATTTTAATAATATTACTAAACCCGTTCATTCAGTTTTAACGGGTTTTTTTATTTTATAAACATCCATAAATAACCTAATTTTGAGCCGTAATTTTCAACCTATGAATCCTATTTCCTATACGGACGCTCAATATTTAGAATTCTACCAAAAACTGCTTCTTCCCAGAATCATCGAAGAACGAATGCTCATCGGGCTTCGCCAAGGGAAAATTTCCAAATGGTTTTCTTCTTGGGGACAAGAAGGCATTTCCGTAGGAACAGCTTTGGCCATGCACCCGAATGAATACATGCTGACCATGCACCGAAACCTTGGGGTATTTACGGCGCGCAACATTCCTTTGAGAAGATTGTTCGCACAATTTCAGGGAAAGGCGGAAGGTTTTACCAAAGGGCGCGACCGCTCATTCCACTTTGGGACAAACGAATTCAAAATCGTCGGAATGATTTCGCACCTGGGTTCACAAATGGGTGTGGCAGACGGGATTGCCTTGGCCAATAAATTGCAAAAAAACAAAGAAGCAACGCTCGTTTTCACCGGTGACGGCGGTGCCAGCGAAGGCGATTTCCATGAAGCCGTCAATGTCGCGGCCGTTTGGCAATTACCCGTAATCATCATTGTGGAGAACAACCAATGGGGGCTTTCCACGCCTTCTTCTGAACAATTCAGAATGAAATCCTTTGCCGATAAAGGTGTCGGATATGGCATAGATGCCGTTTCCATCGACGGAAATAATTTTCTGGAAGTCTATGAAACCGTGAAACATTGGGCGGAAGAAATCCGTGAAAACCCACGCCCGGTATTGATCGAATGTATGACTTTCCGTATGCGCGGCCACGAAGAAGCTTCCGGAACAGCCTATTACCCGGAAGGATTGATTGAATCATGGGAGGATAAAGATCCGATTCTTCGGTACGAAAACCTGCTCAAAGAAAAAGGAATATTAAACGATGAAACCATTCAAAATTACCGCAAAGAATGGAGTGAATTTGTTTTGAAAGAATTGGAATACGCCGACAATTTACCCAAAATCATCCCCCATAAAGAAACGGAACAAAAAGACGTTTACGCTCCATTTAAAAACGAAGAATTTACGCCTAAAAACATAAGCCACCGGGAAATCCGATTCATCGATGCGATTTCCGAAGGCTTGGATGAAGCGATGAAAGCCTATCCCGAATTATTACTGATGGGACAAGACATCGCAAAATACGGTGGTGCTTTCAAAGTAACCGAAGGATTCTTGGACAAATACGGGTCTGCCAGGGTTCGGAACACGCCCCTTTGCGAAGCAGCGATTCTCGGTGCCGGCTTGGGTTTATCGATCCGAGGCCAGAAATCCATGGTAGAAATGCAATTTTCCGATTTTGTGACCGAAGGCTTTAACCAAATCGTTAACAACCTGGCAAAAGCGCATTACCGCTGGGCGCAAAAGGCCGATGTGGTGGTGCGGATGCCGACAGGCGGCGGTGTGGCTGCCGGCCCTTACCATTCCCAGTCAACCGAAGCCTGGTTCACAAAAGTCCCGGGATTGAAAGTTGTTTATCCGGCAACACCCGAAGACGCCAAAGGCTTACTGCTTCAATCCTTTGCCGACCCGAATCCGGTTATGTTTTTCGAACACAAAAAACTATACCGAAGCCTAAAATCTGCCGTTCCGGAAGGCTTTTACACCATTCCTTTCGGTAAGGCCAGAATCCATCGAAAAGGAAATGATTTGTCGGTGATTACTTATGGGATGGGTGTTCATCTGGCCTTGGAAACTTTGAAGAAATTTCCGGAAATAGATGCGGAAATCATCGATTTACGAACCTTGGCGCCTTGGGACAAAGAAACCGTATTGAATTCGGTCCGTAAAACCGGAAAAGCAATTGTTTTACATGAGGATACTTTGATCAATGGATTTGGTGGAGAAATATCGTCCGTAATTTGGGAAGAGATTTTTGAAGAATTGGATGCGCCGGTTTATCGGGTCGGAAGTATGAACACACCCGTTCCCTTTGATGCGGAACTGGAAAAACAGTTTTTGCCGGATGCAGAATTTGAGGAGAAATTATTGAAACTTTGGAAATACTGATAAATCCTTCCCATTCTTAAGGAATGGTTTTTGAGGAAGTTCCCGAAAATCTTCCATTATGAAATTCCAAAATTATTTTTCAGCAATCCTTCTTCTTACACTCATCGCAGGATGTAAACCCAAAGAATCTACGGCTCAGGTGACCAATGAATCGAAACAAACCGAAAACCTGCCACCCGTAGAAACCAAAAGCCCCAATACAGATTACAAACCGGCTTTCGAAGGCCAAACGCGGATAGCAGGCGTAAAAACCGCTACGGAATACCAAGTGGATAAAATCGCTAGAGATTTGAAAAAGCCTTGGGCCGTAACCCCATTCTCCGACGGTCGCCTGTTGATTACCGAAAAATCGGGGAAAATGCAGGTTTACGATGCAAACGGCAAAAGAATCAAAACGATTGAAGGTTTTCCGGAAGTAGATGACCGCGGACAAGGCGGCTTACTCGATGTGGCTTTTGATCCTGATTTCGCAGACAACCAAATGATCTATTGGTCTTTTTCCGAGAAACAACCGGACGGCAAAAACCTGATGGCTGTAGCCAAAGGGAAATTAAACGAAACAGCGGGTAAAGTCGAAAACCCGAAAATAATCTTCCGCGCCACTCCTGCTTTGGACAGTGATAAGCATTACGGCTCCAGATTGGTATTTGACAAAGAAGGAAATCTTTTCGTAAGCACAGGGGAGCGTTCCATTATCGAAGGCCGTGTGCAAGCCCAAAATATGAAATCGGGTTTGGGTAAAATTTTTAAAATCACCCCAGAAGGCAAACCTGCACCGGGCAATCCGTTTTTGGAAAACTCCGATGCCATGCCCGAAATTTACGCATCCGGAATCCGCAACGCGCAGGGAATGGATTTACACCCCGAAACAGGTGAACTCTGGGAAACGGAAATGGGGCCGCGTGGCGGCGATGAACTGAACCTCATAAAATCCGGAATGGATTATGGATGGCCTACCATTACTTATGGAATCGAATATGGCGGACAAACCATCGGAAACCCGCCTTTACAACAAAAAGAAGGTTTGGAGCAACCGATATATTATTGGGATCCCGTGCTTTCACCAAGTGGAATGGCTTTTTATGCAGGCGATGCAATCCCTGAATGGAAAAACAATTTGTTCATTGGAGGCCTCAGCAGCCAGCACATCGCAAGGATTGTCCTTGAAGGAAATAAAGTCGTTGGCGAAGAAAGGTTGTTGGCAGGCGAAGGACAAAGGTTCCGAGACATTGCTTACCATGGAGGCATGCTATATGCAGTAACCGACGAAGGGAACCTCTATCGGATTAAAAAGAAATAACCCTATCCGCGATTTCGATATACCCAACTTTTCCGGAGTTTCCCAACTTTGGAAAAGTTTTTTATCCGATTTCCAAGAAGTGTTCCTGAGGGAAGCAGCTCTTTCAAGAGTCGGTTTTATGTACTTATTTGATTTTTTTGAAGCCTCAATTTGTTCTTCTGGAAACCAATATTGGCTGATTTCATGTTCCTCCTAATCCTCCCTTGTTAATAAAAAATAAACCTCATCCCAAAATGTTAATAAATATTTTGTTTAAAAAGCTAAAACTTTAACATTGCACCCTCAAACATATACACCTTTAATTTTGAGTTAGTTAAATTTATGAAAGCACTTTGAATGATAAGAATCATTTTTAATTTCAATTTAAATAGCCTATAAAAAACATAGACTTTTGTTAAACCTATTCCAAAAAAGTTTAGATTTAACAAATTTTTAAACCTTAATTAACATGAAAGAAATTTACTTTTCAGCGAGGGATCCTTATCCCCGACTACACCGTTGGCGGAAATTGCTAACGGTTTTTATGATTTTATTTACCGTAGTTAGTTACTCACAAACATGGGTAATCGGAAGTGGAACAGGGACAAACACAACAACAAACTTCCCTGCACCCTTAGGAAATTACTATGAAGGGAGTAAACAGCAGTATATTTACCGTGCAAGCGAATTGACTGCTGCCGGTGTTACTCCCGGCCAGATTGAGAGTTTTGGATTTAATGTTATCAATTTGGGTTCAGCTGGTGTTCAAGAAGGATTTACTATTTACATGAAGAATTCTTCTACCAATAGCTTAGCCTCTGCTTGGGAAACAGGCATGACACAGGTAACCACAACACAAGATTATCAGGCTATACAAGGCTGGAATATGTTCGAATTGGATTTATCCTCTTTTGTTTGGGATGGAGTCTCAAATATTATTGTACAAGTATGTTATGAATCTACACCAGAATATGATACTAATGCACAAGTACAGTGGACTACAGGCCTACCCGCTGGAACGTCGAGGACTTACCGTGCTGATGGAGCAAGTAATTTGTGTAATTATAGTGGGAGTGCAAGTAGCAATACTAATCCCACATACAGACCTAATGCTGCTTTTTATAGAACACCCCCGAGTTGTAATGGTAGTCCTGATGGCGGAACTGCAACTTTGACTCCAAGTTCCGGAAATCCAGGTTCCACTTTTTTGGCATCAGCAACTGGAGCTACAGAAGGCTTGGGAATTACTTACCAATGGCAGAAATCCGCTAATGGAGTAAATGGATGGCAGGATATTACAGCAGCAACTACAAAATCCAGCAATATTACGGCAGAAACAGCACCGATCGGAACCGTAACCCATTATAGATTAAAAGTTACATGTACCAATTCTGGGGAAATTGAGTATTCAAACGTAGTAACACACACCCTTGCCC
>JAEZDQ010000016.1 GCA_023433225.1 Bacteroidota bacterium
ATTTTATCGTCTCTGAAACAATGGCAAAATCATCCGGATAAAATTTTATCCTTTCTTTCGCGTTCATTAATTAACCGGAATCTTCCCGTTTCAAAAGTTGGGAATCAAAATTTCGGGGCGGAAGAAATAGAAACGTTGAAAAAAGGGGCCGCAGAGATGGTCGGGGTGATTGACGGAAGTTATTTCGTCCACCAGTCAAAAATTGAAGTCATTCCCTATGACCGGAACATCAATCCGATTCAGATCAAGTATAAGGATGGTAAACTTTCTGAAATTACCAAATCTTCGCAACAAATTCTTTCCGCTCATTTGACCAATCCCATTGAAAAGTTTCATTTATGTTACTTAGCTGTTAAGAAAAAAACATGATTCAATCATGAGATGTACACAAAATTTATATTTTTGCAATCTATGGAGTTTACTGCGTTAGAAATTGCATCCATTTTAGAGGGGAAGGTTGTCGGTGATTCAGAAGTGAAGATATCTAAACTTTCTAAGATTGAAGAAGGCATGCCGGGTTCGATATCTTTTTTGTCAAACCTGAAATATGAACCGTATTTATATGATACCCAATCATCCGTAGTGATTGTAAACGAAGGTTTTACGCCGGAAAAGAAAGTTCTTTCTACTTTGATTTATGTCGGCGATGCCCACAAGGCATTTGTAAAATTATTGGATTACCACAACCAATTGAAGAATCAAAAGACGGGAATCGAAGCGAATTCCCACATCCATTCTTCCGCCGAACTCGGTGAAAACATTTATGTAGGCGGTTTTACTTACATTTCGGAAAATGTAAAAATAGGAAACAACGTAATCATTTACCCCAATTGCTACATCGGCGAAGGCGTAACGATAGGCGAGGGAACCATCATTTATTCAGGAGTTCAACTCTGCACCCAAACGGTGATTGGCAGCCATTGCACTATTCATTCCAACACGGTTATTGGCGCGGACGGATTCGGTTTTTCACCCCAACCGGACGGGACCTTCGAAAAAGTTCCTCAAATTGGAAATGTGGTGATCGAAGACAATGTGGAAATTGGCGCGGCTTGTACAATCGATCGTGCTACTTTGGGTTCGACCATTATCCGAAAAGGGGTCAAACTCGATAACCAAATCCAGATTGCACATAATGTTGAAATCAAAGAGAACACCGTAATTGCATCCCAGACCGGCATTGCAGGTTCCACCAAAATCGGCAAAAATTGCATCATTGGTGGCCAAGTAGGTATCGTTGGCCATTTGAGAATCGGTGATTTCGTACAGATTCAGGCCCAAAGCGGGGTAAACAATGATGTCCCGAACGGAGCCAAAATCTATGGTTCTCCTTCGATGGATGCAGGGGATTTCCGTAAATCCTACGTACATTTCAGGAATCTTCCTACGATTGTCAAAAAAATAGAAGAAATAGAAAAAGAATTCAAGCAACACACAATAAAAGATTGATGTCTGATAAACAAAAAACTTTAGCGAGCGAATATGTATTGAATGGTGTGGGATTGCACACCGGCCGGGAAGTAACGATGAAACTGAAACCGGCTCCCGTAAATACAGGTTTCGTCTTTGTCCGTACGGACTTGGAAGGAAACCCGGTTGTCGAAGCTGATGCAAACTATGTAACAAGTACCGAACGAGGCACGACCATTGAAAAAAAAGGCGTCAAAATTCATACGACCGAACACCTTTTGGCAGCCTTAACCGGAATGGATTTGGACAATGTGATTATTGAGATAAATAATTCTGAAGTCCCTATTTTAGATGGTTCGTCTAAGTATTTTGTCGAAGCGATTGAAAATGCAGGCATCATTGAACAAGAAGAAGACCGGGAATACTTTGTGGTAAAGGACATCATCACTTATACCGATCCCGAAACCGGTTCCGAAATCACAGCCATTCCGGCAGATGAATACCAAGTCACCACAATGGTGGACTTTGGGACGAAGGTATTGGGAACCCAAAACGCATCCATTAAAAACCTATCGGAATTCAAATCCGAAATTGCCAATGCGCGGACTTTCAGTTTTTTGCATGAAATCGAATACCTGCTCAGTGCGGGGCTTATAAAAGGTGGTGACTTGGGTAATGCCATCGTATATGTGGATAAAGAAATAACACCCGAAACCAAGGAAAAACTTTGTGTTGCTTTCAAACGCGATGATGTTTCCATCCGCCCCAACGGGGTTTTGGATAATATTACCCTTCATTATCCCAATGAAGCGGCAAGACATAAACTATTGGACGTCGTCGGCGATTTGGCTTTGGTGGGAACCAAACTCAAAGCAAAAATCATCGCCAATAAACCCGGCCATCAAATCAATACAAACTTCGCAAAAAAATTGAGCAAACACATCGGTATCGCCAAACGTAAAAATGTCCCGGAATTCGACTTGACCAAACCGCCCATATACGACATTGGCCAAATCATGGAAATCCTGCCGCATCGCCCGCCGTTTTTATTGGTAGATAAAGTGATAGAGCGAACTGATGTCTCTTGCGTAGGTGTTAAAAACGTCACCATGAATGAACCTTTTTTTGTGGGGCACTTTCCGCAAGAACCTGTTATGCCCGGCGTTTTACAGGTAGAGGCGATGGCACAGTTGGGAGGCATATTGGTGTTGGGTGAAATTGAAGACAGAAAAGATTATTCCACTTATTTTATTAAAATAGAAGGAATTAAATTCAAAAGAAAAGTAGTACCCGGAGATACACTCATCCTCAAAGTTGACCTGCTTCAGCCCATCCGCAGAGGGATTGTCCACATGCAGGGATACGGTTACGTAAACGACACCATCGCCGTCGAAGCAGAAATGATGGCATTAATAACCAAAGAATCCGTTTAGATTTGGAAAATAATATGAATCAGCCCTTGGCTTATATCCATCCAACCGCCAAAGTAGATCCCTCGGCGGTTATTTCGCCTTTTTCTACCATTTATGAAAATGTTGAAATCGGGGCTGGAACATGGATCGGGCCCAATGTCACCATCATGGAAGGTGCCCGGGTAGGAAAAAATTGTAAGATATTCCCCGGTACAGTTATCTCAGCCGTTCCACAAGACCTGAAATACGAAGGTGAAAAAACGCTGACATATATCGGTGACAACACCGTGATCCGCGAATGTGTAACGGTTAACAAAGGAACCAATGCACTGGGTTACACTAAAATCGGTAACAACTGCCTGATCATGGCCACAGCACACGTTGCGCACGATTGTGTCATCGGTGACCATGTAATCTTGGTCAATGGCGTTGGTTTGGCAGGTCACATCGAAATCGGCGATTATGCTTTTATCGGGGGAATGAGTGCCGTTCACCAATTCACAAAAATCGGTGAACATTCCTTTATTGCAGGTGGCTCACACGTCCGCAAGGATATTCCACCCTTTGTGAAGGCCGCCCGGAATCCGCCGTCATATGTTGGAATCAATTCGGTTGGGCTGAGAAGAAGGGGTTTTAGCTCAGAGAAAATATCTGAATTACAGCGCATTTACCGTGAAATTTTTCAAAAGAAGAAAAATGTTACCCAAGCATTGGCTTTGATTGAAGCGGAATTCGAAGCAACTCCGGAAAGAGACCAAATCATCCAATTTATCCAAGGCAGTCCGCGCGGAATCATGAAAGGATACAATGCCAGAGCCGAAATTTAATCATCAATAAAATAAATTTAAGAAATCCCAAATGGCAACAACAGCAGATATAAGAAAAGGATTGTGCATCAAATGGAATGACGATACTTGGAAGATCATCGAATTCCAACACGTAAAACCCGGAAAAGGCCCGGCGTTCGTCCGTACCAAACTCAAGAGCGTAACTTCAGGAAAAGTGCTCGACAATACTTTTTCAGCAGGTCACAGAATCGAGGAAGTGAGGGTTGAAACCCGAAAATACCAATATCTTTATGAAGACGATAACGGATTCCATTTCATGAACAATGATGATTTTTCCCAAGTCTATATCAATAAAGGAATGATTGAAAACCCGGAGTTTATGAAAGCCGGAGATGAAGTGACCATCATGTTCCGTGCCGAGGATGAAATGCCGCTCTCAGCCGACCTGCCCCAGTTCGTCATTATGGAAATCACTTATACCGAACCCGGTTTGAAAGGCGATACCGCCACCAATGCATCTAAACCGGCCACCACCGAAACCGGTGCGAAAATCCGTGTGCCGCTTTTTATCAATGAAGGTGATAAAGTGAAAATCAATACCGAAGACGGTTCTTACATGGAAAGAATCAAGGATTAATTAAAAAATCGATTTATATTAAAAGAAAACCTCATCCATTACGACGTGAGGTTTTTTCATTTCACCCAATCCCAATGATTTGATTGGAGAATTGATAAAACTTATAAAATAATTTAACTTTGTGGGTTGGATGAAACTTTGAACATGAAAAAATCAATTATAACAGGCGTCGGGCACTATGTTCCGGAAAATACCGTCACCAATGATGATTTGGCGCAAGTCATGGAAACCAATGATGAATGGATTCAGGAACGCACCGGCATCAAAGAGCGCCGCCATTTGGGCAAACATTCCGGTGTTACGACTTCCGATTTGGGAACCAAAGCTGCGGAAATCGCGATTAAAAATGCAGGCTTAACGGCCCAAGACATTGACTTTATATTGTTTGCCACGTTGAGCCCCGATTATTATTTCCCTGGCTGCGGCGTATTGTTACAGAAAAATTTAGGTTGTGATACCATCGGAGCAATGGATGTACGCAACCAATGTTCAGGCTTCATCTATGCGCTAGCTACCGCGAACGCTTACATTCGTTCCGGGATGTACAAAAATATATTGGTTGTCGGAGCGGAAAACCATTCATTCGGATTGGATATGAGTACGCGCGGACGCGGAGTCTCGGTGATTTTCGGCGATGGAGCCGGAGCGGTGGTGGTCTCGGCATCGGATAACGAAGGCCGCGGGATTATTTCGACCAATATGCACAGCGAAGGGCAATATGCCGAGGAACTGGCCGTGCAGTTTCCCGGTACCAAACTCGGTTGGTCAGATGTGATGCTGGAGGAAGGGAATACCCTGACGCCTGAACAAATATACCCTCATATGAACGGGAATTTCGTGTTCAAACATGCAGTGACCCGTTTCCCGGAGTCGATGATGGAAGCATTCCAAGATGCCGGAGAAGATTTTGCAGATTTGAAATTATTTATCCCCCACCAAGCCAACTTACGCATCAGCCAGTTTTTGCAAAAACAGTTGGGTTTGCGCGACGACCAGGTTTTTAACAACATCCAAAATTATGGTAATACGACTGCTGCTTCGATTCCAATCGCACTGAGTGAAGCCTTGGCTCAAGACCGTTTCAAAGAAGGCGATCTCATTTGCATGACCGCGTTTGGAAGTGGGTTTACCTGGGGCAGCGTCTTGATGCGGTGGTGATTCAAGCCGTATTCTTTTTTTAAATTATAATTTAATTAATGGAAATGGGGTTGTTCGACCACTTGTGTCTTTTCGCTTTACATCGTTTGTAAAATCATTTCGATATCTTCTTCGTTGGTATCGGGGTTGATGAAACAAAATCGGGCAACGGTTTCGCTATTGCCGTTAGATTTCCATTGGGTAGGTGCCACCAAGGCCAGTCCGTTTTTTAGGTTAGTGAATGTCCAGTTGGAATAATCTTCGGCCGCCCAACCTTTTCTCCTGAACAAAACACAACTGAGGCCGGGTTCCCGAACCAATTCCAAATCCGGGTGTCGGTTGATTTTTTCGGCTGCGATTTTGGCCAATTCTATTCCGCATTCAATTGCTTGTTTATAGCGGTCGGTACCATGCATAGCGAGTGAAAACCACAAAGGCATTCCACGGACACGTCTCGTTAGCTGCACTTGGTAATCCGAAGGGTTAAAACCGTCGGCTTCTTTGAAAATATCCAAATAAGAACCTTCTTGTTTGTGGACATTTTTGGCCAGTTCCGGATCCTTATAGATAATAGCTCCGCAATCGTAAGGAGAGAACAGCCATTTGTGCGGATCGATGGTAATACTGTCCGCTTTTTCAATTCCATTGAACAAATGCCTTACGGAATCGGCAGCCAAAGCACCGCCGCCATAGGCCGCATCTACGTGCATCCATAAACCGTATTTTTTACAAATTGCTGCGATGCTTTCCAAATCATCGATGATCCCGGCATTGGTCGTACCGCCCGTAGCCACCACACTGAACAATTGTTTGCGTTTTTCAGGGCTGAACGAGGTGATTACATTTTCGATTAATGCTCCTGTCAGCAGGTCTTCTGTGGGAATGTTAATGATTTCCGCATCAATGATTTTTGCCATAGAACGGACGGAAGAATGCGCCCCGGATGAAGTGATGATGATTCCTTTGTATTGGTTCCTTTCAGGGTTTTGGGAACGCCAATGTTCTCTGGCGGTCACGATTCCGGAAAGGTTGGCCGTGGTTCCGCCGCTGGTGAAAACGCCAAATGCGCCCTTTGGCAACCCGGTCAGTTCAACAAGCCATTCCATCGCCCGGTTCTCGGCAAAAATACCGCCTGCACCTTCTAACCAAAATGCTCCGTGGATGGATGAAGCAGCGGTTACCAGGTCGAACAAAACAGCTGCACGGGTAGGGGAAGCGGGCACGAAAGCCAAATGGCGGGGATGGTCAATCGGAATGACGTTTCTGGAAAGGACATCCTTCCATATTTGCAATGCTTTTTCACCGCCGATCCCTTTTGCGGTAATGGTATCGCCCACCAATTCTTTTAACTCGGTTTCCGATTTAATCGGACCCAAATGCGGATCGGTTTGGGTAAGCCGGTTGACTGTATATTTTGTGATGTCCAATGCCATCTCAATCAAGTCAATATCAATTTTGTGCATCATCATTTTAAAAATAATTCTTGTTTTTTTGCCAGACAAATTTAACCATAAACCATTAATAAAGGACATGAAACTCTTTTATAATTTTCTGAAAATGACAAATAACATAAATGTAGTTTTCAAAAATTCCATTGTTGATTTGTTGTAAATAACTATTCAATTTTTAAAATAAAAGAGTAAAACATCTTTATATCTTGTAAAGAAAAATATCATGAAAAATTTAAAATTTACCAAACTGAGCGAAGCGCAATTAGCCACAAAATGTAACTTTATAGAAAATTACATCGCGTCTCAAAATGCCGCGAGCGGATCTTTGTTTGATTCCAATGCGAATGTTTCCAATAAAAATATTGCGACCATGGAAGCTGAGTTGAACAAAGACATCAACATCCAGGTCAACCGCAAACTTGTAGCCAATAAGATTACCGAATTATTCGGGGAAGAACTGGCACAGGAATATCTGAGGCAACTGGCTGAGCACGAGATTTACGTCCATGACGAAACCAGCTTGAAACCTTATTGTGTCAGCGTTTCCATGTATCCTTTGCTTTTGGACGGATTGACCAAACTCGGTGGTGAATCCAAAGCACCCAAGCATTTAGCGAGTTATTGCGGTTCTTTTGTGAACTTCCTTTTCTCTGTTTCTTCCCAATTTGCGGGGGCGGTTGCAACCGTGGAATTTCTATTGTATTTTGATTATTTCGCGCGGAAAGATTTCGGCGATAAATACTTGGAAACCCATTTGCAAATTGTGGAAAACGAATTGCAACATGTGGTCTATGCCATTAACCAACCGGCTGCCGCACGCGGTTACCAATCGGTATTTTGGAATATTTCCTTATATGACCGGCCTTATTTTGAATCGATGTTTGGGTCGTTTGTTTTGCCCGACGGCTCTACACCTGATTATGAATCTTTATTTGGAATTCAGAAATATTTCATGCAATGGTTTAACAAGGAAAGGGTCAAAGCCGTGCTGACTTTCCCCGTCGTAACCGCCGCCATGCTGACCAAAAACCAAGAAGTTTTTGATCAGGAGTTCGGGGATTTTTGCGCCAAAGAACTCAGCGAAGGAAATTCATTTTTTGTGTACCAATCCGAAAACGCGGATTCATTAGCGAGTTGTTGCAGGTTGCGCAATGAAATTTCCGACAATACGTTCAGCTATTCTTTAGGCGCGGGAGGCGTTTCAACCGGAAGCATCAACGTGATTACCATCAATATGAACCGTTTGTACCAAAAACAAATTTCATTGGAAAAAACCATTGATAATATCCATAAATACCAAGTGGCTTACCGCCAAATTGTGCAGGATTATAAAGACGCGGGAATGTTGCCGGTTTACGATGCCAATTTCATTTCACTCGATAAACAATTTCTGACGATCGGAATCAATGGAATGGTGGAAGCTGCCGAATTTTTGGGAATCGAAATTTCGAATAATGAAGCGTATAAGAATTTCATCAATCAAAACCTGAAGTTAATTTACGACAAAAACAAATCAGCTAAAAAACGCTACGGTTATATGTTTAATACCGAGTTTGTCCCGGCCGAAAATTTAGGTGTGAAAAATGCCAATTGGGACAGGGCAGACGGACTTTTGGTCCCACGGGATTGTTACAATTCCTATTTTTATATCGTGGAAGATGAAAGCCAGAATTTGATTGATAAGTTTTTTCTCCACGGAAACGAATTCATCCAATATTTAGACGGCGGTTCGGCCTATCATTGTAATTTGGAAGAATACCCTACCCAAGAAGGTTTCCGGAAATTGCTCAATGTGGCCGCTTTAACGGGTTGTAATTACTTCTGTTTCAATATAAAAGTGACATTTTGCAATGATTGCGGATACATCAATAAACATACAATGGATTATTGTACCAAATGCAATTCGAAGAATATTGACTATGCTACAAGGGTAATCGGCTACCTGAAAAAAGTAACCAATTTCTCCAAGGACAGGCAGTTTGAAGAGCGCAGAAGGTATTACGGCGATGTTAAGGTTTAGCAGTTGCGATGTTGTTTTGCAGGAAGTTCCGAATGAGATTTCATTGTGTTTTACCATAACCGGTTGCCAACTCGCCTGCGAAGGTTGCCATTCGGAGTACATTTGGAACCCGGAAAACGGCAAAGAACTGAGTCAGGAATTGTTCAGAAGGTTGATAATCAAATATAAGCCAACCATCAGCTGCATTCTTTTTATGGGCGGAGAATGGCGGAATCAGGAATTGCTCGGGCTGATTAGAACCGCAAAGTTGGAACAGCTCAAAGTTGCCTTATATACAGGGTTAAATATCAAACAAGTTCATCGGAAATACCCGGAATTACTGGATGAACTGGACTTTATCAAAACCGGAAAATGGATTTCAAAACTCGGCGGTCTTGACAGCCCAACGACGAACCAGGAATTTCTGGATATTAAATCCGGGGAAATATTGAATCAGTATTTTCAGGTGAAAAACCAAAGTTGACCTTTCAATCAACTAAAACCAAAGCCGGAATGGAATTCATTCCGGCTTTCTTTTTTGAACCATTTAAACACATAATTCAATTAATTCACAGCTTTTAAAATCAAAGTAATTTGCTGAATGAGTTTATAAATTAAAAAATACAACCCCGCCAAAATCCCCAATCCGAACAAGACGAATAAAATATAGGCGTAATACAAAGAATCGGTGAAAGTCCCGAACAATACATTTTCACTGAAATACAACCACCTCGACCGTTCGATTCCCATAAAAATCAAAACCAGCCAAAATCCGATAAAGGAACGATTGAAAACCTTGATTGCATTTTCCGTCTGTTTTTCCGCTTTCTCTGAAAACGGTTTGGTGTTTTCAAGCAAATAAGCAATGGAAGAAAGCAGAATGGTGGTATTGATGCCGATGATGGTTCCCATGGAATGCGCTACGGTGATGTGCGTTCCGTGCGTGAAAAAGTTGATGGCCGGAATGGAGATCAACAGCGCAAGAATCAAGTTCAGAAAAATCCATAAATCAGCCAGCATCATCATCCGGTAAGAAAGGCTGTATTTTTCTTTCTTTTCTTTGGGAAGGCTTTTTTTATAAAGGTAAATAATTCGCAACAAAATAATCCATTCAGTCATGCTGATCAGATAAGCAAAATAGCGAATCCATTCCGCATTGGGAACAGGGTATAGGTGATGCGCCCAATTGAACATCACATTGATCAGCCCCAAAAAGAAAAAGAAAAATGCCGTCCCCGAATAACTGGCCTGGGTGTTGCCGCTGGTTTTTTCCATGATGTAAATCGAAGTGCCGTAAACCAACATATTCCAAGCACCGACATAAGCCCCGCCCGCTTTCCATTGCATCGTCAGGTTTTGGATGTAATCTTCCCTGAAATAAGACAAAATCCACAAATGGGCTTCGGTAAAGTGGAAAATCATCAGCAGGATTCCGGTTCCCCACATCCAGAAATAGACCGGCCATCGGGTGAACGACCACAACATGGAACGAAAATAATAGATGCCCAATAAAACCCATCCGCTCAGAATCGGGACGTAAAAAATATGTGGAAATTCCAGGTATTCTTTCCCTTCAAACTTTCGGAAAACATAACAGAATGCAATCACAACGCCCGTTAGGGTAAAAACCCAAAAATGCCATTTCATGACAGGAGAGATTTTTTCCCGGTACAATTCCGATTTTTGCAGGTACCAGAACATTCCGCCAATGGAAGTCATGAATATCCATGCGAGGGCGAAAAGCGTATGCAAGGGCCGCAATGCCGTAAACGGAAGAATTTCTTTGATAAAATCGGGAACAATGTATTGAACCCCCGCTAAAATCCCGACTAAGATACAAAGGCCTAAACTGAATAAACCCACGATGATATAGTAAAACGGATAAGTTCTATCTTTCATAATCACTGGTTTTTTGCTTGAAATCTACCCATCCACTGTACTTGAACCGGACATCTTTGGTAGGATAATAACCGGTTTGATCTACCTCTTTCAGAAATTGGAGAAGAAATTCTTTTTCTTCCTCTGAAAAATTGTATTTGGGCATGGATTTTATTCCGCTGACCATGAAAACTTTGAGGTATTCCTCCGATTTTCCGGGTGCCGAATAAACATTGGTGAGGTCGGGTCCCAAGTAACCTCCCAATCCGTAAATCTGGTGGCAGGCATTGCAGTTATTTTTCAACCAAATTGTTTCACCCTTTACAGCTTTCGTGGAGAGTTTAACGTTGCCGTAGTCCATCTTATCGGTGTAAATAATTAGGTTGTAAAAACAATAGAGCAAAAGCAAACCCAGAAAAATGGAACCATTTAATTTATACATAACAGCGCATTTCGATTGACAAGAACCATTAGTCCACAAATTTAATAGGATTTTAATGTCTTATTTATAAAATGACAAATGTCATGTTTTTGTCTTATTGTAATTTGAAATTGGACTTGCCGATTTCCCTCGTCAAAAGCCAGCTTGGGTATCGGATTAAATAATTAAATGGTCATGGAAAAGATCCGACTCTCAGGTTCGTTTGCCATCATTTTTCGGTCGAAAGGCATACAAATGTTACGCAGGTAAGGACGCCCTTTTTCTTTCACCGTAAGTGTTTGGTTTTTGATTTCAATCAATCCGTCTTTTTCCAATTCGCTGAGCATCGGTAAAATAGACTCCATTCCGGCAAATTGCATCCCGGGTTCTGCCCAAGAAGTTTTCATTTGGCACATAATATTTAAGATATGTTGACGGATGACGAGGTCTTCGCCGGTTAAAACATGGCCTTTGAAAACCGCTAAATCACCCTTGTCAATCATTTCGGTATAGGCTTCAACAGTTTTCGCATTCTGGGCAAAACTGTACCAAGAGTCGCTGATAGATGAAACGCCCAAACCAATCATTAATTTGGTTTTAGAGGAAGTATAACCCATGAAATTACGGTGCAACTTATTAGTTTTCATAGAAGTAAACATGGAATCGGTGGGCAAAGCAAAATGATCCATTCCGATTTCAATATAACCTTTGTCTTCCAAACTCTTTTTGCCAACTTCATAAAGGCTTCTTTTGAGCGCGGCCGAGGGCAGGTCTTCTTCACTGAATCCCCGCTGCCCGACGCCTTTGATCCAAGGTACATGGGCGTAACTGTAAAAGGAAATCCGGTCCGGTCTCAAAGTATTTACGCGTTCGATGGTTTCCAGCATTCCTTCAATGGTTTGGTGCGGTAAGCCGAACACCAAATCATGCGAAACCGATAAATAACCGATTTGCCGCGACCACTCCGTGACATCTTTCACTCGTTCAAAAGGTTGGATGCGGTGAATCGCTTTTTGTACCACCGGGTCTAAATCCTGAATCCCAAATGAAACCCTTCTGAATCCCAAATCATATAAGGTTTGGAGGTGTTCCATTCGGGTATTGTTGGGATGGCCCTCAAAGCTGAACTCAGGTTCAGCTGCAATGTTGGCAGTTTCGAATAATTTTTCAATTAAATATTTTAAATTCTCCGGTGAGAAAAAGGTCGGGGTTCCTCCGCCTAAATGAATTTCCTTGATGAGCGGTTTATCAACCAATAATTCCAGATACAAATTCCATTCTTTCAAAACCGTCTCTATATAAGGCCTTTCGACGGAATGTTGTTTGGTAATCCGTTTGTTGCAGGCGCAAAACGTACATAAACTTTCGCAAAAGGGTAAATGGATATAGAGCGAAATTCCTTGGGTAACATTGCTTTCCTGAAAGGATTTTTGCAAAGTTTCTATCCATCGCTCACGTGAAAAGTTTTCCTCATCCCAATAAGGAACGGTTGGGTAACTGGTGTAGCGTGGGCCGGGAACATTGTATTTTTGGATAAGCGAAATTTCCATGGAGAATGTTTTAAATCAGATTTAATTAATGCTTTCCGGAATGAACCATCTTGAAAACATGTAAGATATGCGGAAAAAGTGCGTCCATCGATTCTTCCGCACCTTTGGTAGAACCAGGGACGGCAATCACCAAAGTGTTTCCGATCAACCCGCCGATACTTCTGGATAAAATAGAAAAAGGCATACGCTCTTGTCCGTATTTTCTCAAATATTCGCCAATGCCCGGAATTTCCCTTTGCAAGAGCGGTTTGACCGCTTCGGGCGTAAAATCTCTTTTGGATAAACCCGTTCCGCCGGTCAGGATAATCAGTTCTATATCCTTTTCCAAATGATGCTGAATATGGATTTGAATGCTTTCCACGCCATCCGGGATGATGTCGTAAGACTGAATCTCAACCGGATGGTTTTTCAGTTTTTCCATGATAATTCTTCCTGATGAATCTTCTTTATTTCCGTTGGAAATGGAATCTGAACAAACGACCACAGCGGTTTTAATCGGGTGTTCAAACCGGTCAGCTTTTTCAGATTTTCCGCCCTTTTTTTCCAAAAGTTTGATTTGGCGGATTTCAATCCTCGAATCAATCGGTTTCAACATATCATACATGGTCAAAGCTACGACTGAAGCGGCGTGCATGGCTTCGACTTCCACACCAGTTTTGTAAATTGTCTTGATTTCAACTTTTATGGTGATTTCCAAACCGTTGGTTTCATACGAAATCCCCGTAAATTCAATCGGTAAAGGATGGCAATCAGGAATCATGTCCGAAGTCCTTTTGGCAGCAAAAAGCCCGGCGGTTTTTGCCATTTCGAACACATCGCCCTTGGGAACGCTTTTATTTTTCACCGCCTCCATGGTTTCCGAGGTACTTACGCTTAGGATTGCTTGCGCAATGGCGGTTCTGAGCGTATAATTTTTAGCAGTGATGTCAACCATTTCTTTCGATTTTATTTTCTTTCCATTGGTAAGAATTGTCTTCCAAAATTTCTTTTCCCCAAACTTGAACTTCCGATTTGAATCTTTCCACCAATTCTTCGCAAGCGAGTTGGGCTGGTTTTCGATGGGCGGAAGAAGTAAACACGAAAAAACAGATTTCGCCGGTTTTTACCGTTCCCACACTATGGTAAACGTGCATACAAATCAAATCGTATCGGGCGAAAATAGCTTCCCGTATTTCAGCGATTTTTTGTTCCGCCATTTCTTTGTAAGCTGTGAACTCAATGGCTTTTACTTGTTTTCCCGCTATTTCATCAGCCCGAACCTGACCCAGAAAAATAGCATGGCCACCGATTTGTTTTTTGGTGCTGTGGGATGCAATGCTTTTCGCAATGCTTTCCGGGGAAATTGCGCCGTTAACAAAACTGTTTCTTATTTTGGTTTCTTTTTTCATGTTTGGAATATGGAAACGCCGTTTTTGATATTGTATAATTTTTTATTGGAGAACTTGGATTGAACCAATTTTACGGCACTCATGCTTCTCACGCCGCTTTGACAGAGGAAAATCAGATGTTCGTTTTTTTCCATCTCGCTTAGGTTTCTTTCCAGTTCCGGCAAAGGAATCCTTTTGATATTTTGATTTTTGACCTCGGGTATTTCA
>JAEZDQ010000087.1 GCA_023433225.1 Bacteroidota bacterium
ACTCAGGGTAGAGGAAAAGGAAAGAATTTTATTGAAACTGAATGAAGCCGTGGCTTTTGAGAATTTCCTGCATACCAAATTCGTCGGACAAAAACGTTTTTCACTCGAAGGGAATGAAACTTTAATCCCGGCTCTGGATGCCGTTATTAATCGTGCCTCCGATGCGGGTGTGAAAGAATTCATCATCGGTATGGCTCACCGTGGCCGTTTAAATGTTTTGGCAAACGTATTCAAAAAATCTTATTCCCAAATATTCAGTGAATTTGAAGGAAAAGAATTTGTGGAAGATATTTTTGCCGGTGACGTGAAATACCACTTGGGTTCTTCCACGGAAGTAGAATCGCACACCGGGAAAAAAGTGAAAATCAACCTTGCGCCCAACCCTTCACATTTGGAAACAGTCGATGCGATTGTAGAGGGGATTGCCCGGGCAAAAGCCGATACGGATTATGCCGGAGATTACACCAAAGTTTTCCCCATCCTCATTCACGGTGATGCGGCCATAGCCGGCCAAGGAATCGTCTATGAAGTCGTTCAAATGATGAATTTGGACGGTTACAAAACAGGTGGTACCCTACACATTGTGGTCAATAACCAAGTGGGTTTCACTACCAATTACTTGGATGGCCGCTCCAGTACGTATTGTACAGATGTCGCAAAAACCACCCTTTCCCCTGTCCTTCACGTCAATGCCGACGATGCCGAGGCCGTCGTTCACGCTCTACACTTTGCAGCTGATTACCGCATGCGATTTGGACAAGATGTATTCATCGATTTATTGGGTTACAGAAAATACGGGCACAACGAAGGCGATGAACCTCGATTTACGCAACCGAAATTGTATAGTATCATAGCTAAACACCCCAATCCAAGAGAGATTTACAAACAACATCTGATCAAGGAAGGCGTAATCGGCAATGATATTTTGGATCAAAAAGAGAAAGAATTCAAACAATTATTGGATGAAAATTTCGATGCTTCCAAAGAGATTGAAAAAAACAAACTGGATCCATTTATGCCCGATGAATGGGTAGGATTTGAAATTGCCAATGAAACTGAAATCCTGAAACCGGTCAATACCCAATATCCCAAAGAAAAATTAAAGGAAATAAGCCAAGTGCTTACCACGATTCCCGAAGGTAAAAAATTCATCAAAAAAATTCAACGTTTATTAGATCAACGCCGCAAAATGGTCGAGGACAATAAACTCGACTGGGGAATGGCGGAAATGCTTGCTTATGGTTCCATTTTAGAAGAAGGGCACGATGTCCGGCTTTCGGGTGAAGATGTCGAAAGAGGGACTTTTTCCCACCGTCATGCCGTTATCAAAACAGAAGATACCGAAGAGGAAATCATTCCGCTTAACCATATTTCAGCGGATCAAGGAGAATACACCGTTTACAATTCACTTTTGTCGGAATATGCAGTATTGGGATTTGACTATGGCTATGCGATGGCAGCACCACACGCTTTGACATTGTGGGAAGCCCAGTTTGGCGATTTTGCCAACGGAGCCCAAATCGTTATCGACCAGTATATTTCTGCCGCAGAAGACAAATGGAAAATTCAAAATGGATTGGTCATGCTGTTGCCGCACGGATACGAAGGCCAAGGGGCCGAACATTCTTCCGCCCGCATGGAGCGTTTCTTGCAACTTTGCGCACAAGCCAATATGTTCGCGGTGAACTGTACGACTCCGGCTAATTTTTACCATTTGTTGAGAAGGCAAGTCAAAGCCAATTACCGAAAACCATTGATTGTGTTTACGCCTAAAAGTTTGCTCAGGCATCTAAAAGTAGTTTCAACCTTAGAAGATTTGGCTGAAGGTGAATTCCAAACGCTCATTGACGACCCAACCGCAGACGCGGCAAAAGTAGAAAAATTGGTATTTTGTCAGGGTAAATTCTATTATGATTTGCTCAAGAAAAAGGAAGAACTGAACGCTGAAAATGTGGCTTTGGTACGGTTAGAACAATTGTATCCGTTGGATAAATCAAAAATCAATTCGATTCTCAATAAATATACCAACCGGAAACAATTGATTTGGGCACAGGAAGAACCTGAAAACATGGGTGCTTGGACTTTCCTTTTGAGAAAAATGAGAGAAGTTCCGTTTGAATTGATTTCACCAAGGGAAGCGGCTTCTCCGGCAACCGGTTCTCACCAGAAATTCAACAGTATTCACAACCATGCGATTGACCGCGTTTTTGAATGAGCATTTAGTTTGGACAAGAAACCAACAAAGAAATTGGACAACCATCAAAAAATATAAATAAATTAGCAACCAAATACTAAATAGATATGGTATTAGAAATGAAAGTGCCTTCACCGGGAGAATCGATTACGGAAGTAGAAATCGCGAGTTGGCTTGTACAAGACGGTGATTACGTGGAAAAAGACCAAGCGATTGCTGAAGTAGATTCCGACAAAGCCACTCTGGAATTACCTGCTGAAGAAGCCGGAATCATCACCCTCAAGGCAGAAGAAGGCGACACGGTTGCCGTAGGTCAGGTAGTTTGTTTAATCGACACTTCCGCTGCCAAGCCAGAAGGAGGTGCTTCCGATAAGAAGGAAGAACCCAAAGAAGAATCCAAACAAGCACAAAAGCCGGTAGAAAAAACCGAAGAACAAACCAAAACCTATGCAACGGGAACCCCGTCTCCGGCTGCCAAAAAAATCCTTGACGAAAAAGGCGTCGAACCTGCTGCTGTCACAGGAACCGGAAAAGATGGCCGCATTACCAAAGACGACGCAAACAATGCGCAAGTTGCGGCAATGGGAACCCCAACCGGCGGAAACAGAGGTTCCGAAAGAAGCAAACTTTCCATGTTGCGTAGAAAGGTGGCCGAAAGACTGGTTGCCGCCAAAAACGAAACGGCCATGTTGACGACTTTCAATGAAGCCAACATGACCCCTATCAATAAATTGCGGACTGAATTCAAAGAAGAATTTAAAACCAAATACGGTGTCAGCTTAGGATTCATGTCTTTCTTTACCAAAGCCGTTGTCCGCGCATTGCAAATGTATCCGGATGTGAATTCAATGATTGACGGCGATTACAAAATATCCTATAATTTCTGTGACATTTCAGTGGCGGTTTCCGGACCCAAAGGCCTGATGGTTCCCGTGATGCGAAATGCGGAAACTTTGACTTTCAGAGGGATTGAAAACGAAATCAAACGCCTTGCGCTCAGAGCCCGGGACGGACAAATCACCGTGGACGAAATGACAGGAGGAACTTTCACCATTTCCAACGGGGGCGTTTTCGGTTCCATGCTCAGCACACCGATCATCAACCCGCCACAATCCGGGATTTTGGGAATGCACAACATCATCGAACGCCCGATTGCCGTAAACGGACAGGTTGAAATCCACCCGATGATGTACATCGCACTTTCCTATGACCACCGAATCATCGACGGTCGCGAATCCGTAGGATTCTTGGTTGCAGTGAAAGAAGGTTTGGAAGACCCTGTAAATCTTTTGATGGACGGGAATCCAAGAAAAGCATTGGAGCTTTAATTCTAAAATATTATTATATAGACAAATAGACGCTTTCGAGCGTCTGTTTTTTTTGAAATGAATTCAAATGATACCTAATTCAATTTAAATAATTAACTTCGTATTAACTCCAAATTCCGGCTATGAACTGGTTAAACTCCTTCAAGAAAATCATCTACGAACTCTCTGATAAAAAGGAAGGAGAAGAAATAATTAACCACGAACCGGAAAAATCTTCGGGCAAATTAGGCACGACTGTTACATTCAATCTTTTGGCAATCGGCTTGATTATCGCATTTTGTTATGCGCTGAAAGGGATTTTGATACCTATTTTGTTCTCCATCATTTTCACTTCAGTCCTCTACCCGATGTGCGCCTTACTGGAAAAATGGCGATTCAGCCGTTTCATGGCGTCATTGACCTCGGTCATCATTGGTGTTTTGATTTTTGCGGGACTTTTTTACGTATTGGTTTCCCAAACCATCAATATTGGTCAAAATGCAACTGAAATTGTCGATAAAATCCAAGTCGTGCTCAAAGATGGCGAACGGTGGCTGAACGAAACATTTCATTTATCGCGCAGCGAATTGATTTCCCAAGGAAAAGAACAGTTGAACAAAGCCGCTCCCGGCATCGGGAATTACATGACCAATTTTTTCGGTTCATTGGGAAGTTTTCTCTCGTTGGCCGTACTGGTTCCGCTTATCATTTTCTTTTTTCTTTATTACCGTGATTTTTTTCGGGAATTTTTTGTGCGCGCTTTTTATTCGGCACCCCGCGACAAAGTAGAGCAAACCTTGTCCAAAATCTATGAATCACTGAAAAATTACCTCGGTGGGATGATTACGGTAATGACGCTTATCGCTGTTCTAAACACCGTCGGGCTCATGGTGCTGGGCATTGAATATGCTTGGTTTTTTGGCATTTTGGCTGCCTTGTTAATGATTCTTCGTTATATTGGAATCGCCATCGGGTCGCTTGTCCCGGCATTATTTGCCCTTGCCACCAAGGATAGTTATTGGTATGCCGTAGGTGTAATCGCTTGGTTCCAATTCATTCAGTTTTTGGAGGGAAATTTCATTACACCCAATATAGTTGGCGGAAAAATCAGTTTGAACCCATTGGTTTCCATCCTTTCGCTGTTTTTATTCAGTATGTTGTTCGGATTTGCCGGATTGATTTTAGCCTTGCCGCTGACAGCCGTCTTAAAAGTTATTTTTGATGCCGTTCCAGAACTAAAACCTTATGGTTTTTTATTGAGCGAACCCCGGAAGAAATATTTGAGAACCGACCGTCAGCAGCGAAAGCGGCCGTTGAAAGCAATGAAAGAAGATGTGGAGGAAACCATTCAACGTGCGAAAGAAAATTCATGATTTATCCCTAATTCGAACAAGAAATACCCTTCTTTTCCTCTTTATTTTCCATAAAGTCTTAACTTGGCTCATCAAAAATAATTTATAAAAATGAACGATATTTTAAACCTCGAACCCAAAAATATTTGGAAAAACTTTTCAAAACTCAACGAGATTCCCAGGCCTTCCAAAAAAGAAGAAAGAGTCATTGAATTTATGGTTGGCTTTGGGGAAAATTTAAACTTGGAAACCATTCAGGACAAAGTAGGAAACGTCATTATCAAAAAACCGGCAACCTCCGGAATGGAGAACAGAAAAACCGTTGTTTTACAATCGCATCTGGATATGGTTTGCCAGAAGAACAACGATGTAGATTTCGATTTTGAAACCCAAGGAATCCAAATGTTCGTGGATACCGACGGATTTGTAAAAGCAAAAGGAACTACGCTCGGTGCCGATAACGGAATCGGTGTGGCGGCCATCATGGCTGTTTTGGAATCTACCGACATTTCCCATCCTGCTCTGGAAGCACTTTTCACCATCGACGAAGAAACCGGAATGACGGGTGCAATCGGTCTTGATGAAACGGTTTTAGAAGGTGAAATACTTCTCAATCTCGATACTGAAGAAGACGATGAACTCACAATGGGTTGTGCCGGCGGGCTCGATGTCACCGCTACAAAATCCTACCAAATAGAAACTTTGAATGGTGAATTTCAATCTGTAAAAGTAGATGTGAAAGGATTGAAGGGAGGCCATTCAGGTGGAGACATCCATTTGGGTTTGGGTAATTCCAACAAAATATTAGCCCGTTTTTTATATGAAGGCCTTCTATTTGGTGGTCAAATTAACACGATGAACAGCGGAAGTTTACGCAATGCAATCCCGCGCGAAGGGCATCTAATCCTTTGCTTCCCAACCGGTTCAATCCGAGAGGCCGAATCTGCTTTCGAACAATTGAAAAAAGACATCCAAGTAGAATTTCAGTCTTTAGAACCCAATTTAAAAATCAGCATCGAAGACGCCGAGTCCAATACTTCGGTAGCATCCTTCCTAGAAACGAAAAATTTAGCTTATGCGTTGATGGCAGCGTTCAATGGGGTGTACCGAATGAGCCCTGAAATCGAAGGTTTGACCGAAACATCCAACAACGTAGCAAACGTAGTAGTAGAAAAGGGTGAGATGAAAATCCTTTGTTTAACCCGTTCCGCGTTGGAATCCAATAAAAAACTCCTGTCCTAAACCCTGAAGGCAACTTTTGAATTGGCCGGGTT
>JAEZDQ010000110.1 GCA_023433225.1 Bacteroidota bacterium
CCGAATCCGGCCTGAAAGAGATTATCATTCCACTATACAAACCCGACGGAACACTTGGGAAATTCAAAGATGCCTCACCGGGAGAATTAGAAACTTGGTCTTTGGGCAAAGTCCAATATTCCGATAAAGTAAGGTTTAACTATACGAAGGGAAGCCGGCAAAATATTACATTTGATTGGGGAGAATACGATTTTCCAAAAGGGGTTTATAAAATTGATTTGTATCAAAACGGATTCAAAATCGGTCAGAAATCTTTGGAATTGAAATAAAACAGAACGTTAAAAAAATGTAAAAAATTTGGTTTATGCACAGTTTTTGTTTCTTAAAATAAAAATCAAAAAGATTATGGAAACAAATGAAAATCAATTCACCGTCAGCACCTCTGTGTACAATCCCCAAGTAAGAACACTCTTAACAATCAAAGATTTCAGCACAAGTCTGGAAACTTACCGTAACAAAGTTCAGGCTGCAACTCAAAACCTTATCGCAAATTACGAAAGAGGACTTCAATATTTCTCATCCGAATCAGCACCTGAAGACATTAGAAATGGCAATGAACTGCTCAATGAAGTCCGTGTTCATGCTAACCACCTGAACCATTATTTGACGCTCGTCAAAGAAAAATCAGAAGAAAACCGGGAATTTCCTTTCAAAGGATTGTGGAAAGAATTTGAAACCCGCTTGAATATGCTGAAAGATGCTTCTCAGAAATTCGAGAATTTAGGCGCAAAAAATCTTTCCGGAGAACAAATGGAACAATGGGAAAATGAGATTGCCACCTTTGAAAAAACCGCACTACCCGAAATTCAACTCAACGCCCAAGGCGTAAAGCTCGTTTTGCAATTCATGGCGAAATACACTCCCGAGCAATTGGAAAAAATATCGAGAATCATCTTGGCAACCATTCCCGAAGGATCAACTTTCAGAGACGCCAAAGAGTATGAAGCCGCGTTCTTGAAATCCATGCGGGAATTCCAAAAAGAATTTGAAAAACAAGACAATCTTTGGGATTCGATTTTGGAAATTTTAGCCGGAGGTGTACATCCCTCTCCATCCGAAAGAGTGATGCTTGAAAAATGGATTGACGGTGATGAGAAAATACGGGAAGATATGTAATTTCGGCTATTCCTTGGTTGCCCAACCTTCGACCCACTTTTGCAAAACCGCCACCCAAGGATCTGAATCATTCAGGCATGCGGCATATGCATAGGTTTCACCGCCGTTTTCTTCGAATATTTCTTTGCCACCCATAGCAATTTCCTCCAGTGTTTCCAAACAATCGGAAACGAAGGCAGGGGCGACTACCACCAAGTTTTTAACACCTTCCGAAGGGAAATCCCTCAGAACAAAATCGGTATAGGGTTTTATCCAAGGGTCTTTTCCCAATCTGGATTGAAACGACACAAAAACTTTTTCTTCAGGCAAATCCAATTCCCGGCGCACAAGCTCCGTGGTTTCATAACATTGGTCACGGTAGGTTTTGATATCCAGATTTGGAAATTTCTTTCCTTTGGCGATGGCTTTTTGGTCGTGCCGTTCCGGAATCCCATGGTAAGAAAACAGGAGTTTATCGAAATTTTCAGGCAACTGTTCCCGAATGCGGTCTGCCAAAACTTTTATATAATCAGGTCGGTTGTAAAATGAATTCAGGAAAGTCAGGTTCATGTCTTTGAAGAACTTTTTACCGACTTCTTGTGTTTTTAAAACCACGGTTTCAGTCGAACTCATGGTGTATTGCGGATAAAGTGGAATCACCAGCACATCGGTTACACCTTGGTCTTTTAGTTCCTGCAAAGCGGATTTGATAGAAGGGTTTTGGTAACGCATGCCCAATGCGACCGGGATTTCCAGTTTTTTTTGTAGTTTTTTTTGCAACCTTTTGGAAAGGACAATCAAAGGAGAACCTTCATCCCACCAAATTTTCCGATAAGCCTCGGCCGAATCTGCCGGGCGTTTCGGTAAAATCGCGAATTCCAAAACCGCTTTCCGAATCAACCAAGGTGTATCCAAAACCAAAGGATCCATCAGAAACTCACGTAAGTATTTTTTTAC
Organism: Bacteroidota bacterium; assembly: GCA_023433225.1. Classification (GTDB taxonomy): domain Bacteria; phylum Bacteroidota; class Bacteroidia; order Flavobacteriales; family Weeksellaceae; genus Moheibacter. Next base: position 2,053 of record JAEZDQ010000110.1, read on the forward strand.
ATCCTGAACCTCGGTAGAATCGGGTGAACCCAAATTGATTAACAATACTCCTTTTTTCATAGGGGGATTTTTGCGTACTTTGTTGCAAAATTAAGGGATAAATCTTGAAAGAAAGATGATTTCCATTAGATAATCAAATATTAAGATGTCAGACCTGTTAAATCCCGACCGCGAACATTTTTCAGAGGAAGAATTAAAAATAGAAGAGCAATTCCGCCCGCAAAGTTTTATGGATTTTACGGGACAAATGCACATTTTGGAGAATCTAGAAATCTTCGTAAAAGCAGCTAAACTTCGGGGAGAAGCATTGGACCACGTTCTTTTGCACGGCCCTCCGGGGTTGGGAAAAACCACTTTGGCGCACATTATTGCCAATGAACTGGGCGTGGGGATCAAAATCACTTCCGGCCCTGTTTTGGACAAACCGGGTGATTTGGCGGGATTACTGACCAACTTGGAAGAAAATGATGTTTTATTCATTGATGAAATCCACCGGATGTCACCCGTTATTGAGGAATACCTTTATTCCGCGATGGAGGATTACAAAATCGACATCATGATTGAATCCGGTCCCAATGCGCGTTCCGTCCAAATCGGATTGAATCCGTTCACTTTAATTGGCGCAACGACCCGTTCAGGATTATTGACGGCTCCGCTTCGTGCCCGATTCGGAATCAACTTCAGGTTTGAATACTACCACCAAGAACTTCTCAGCACCATCATCCAACGAAGCTCCCGCATTTTAGGCACCGAAATCCAAGAAGAAGCGGCCATAGAAATTGCCGGAAGAAGCCGTGGCACCCCTCGGATTGCCAATGCATTGCTGCGTCGAACAAGAGATTTTGCACAGATTAAAGGAACGGGAAAAATCGATAAAAAAATTGCGGAATTCAGTTTGTCGGCATTAAAAGTTGACCAAAATGGTTTAGATGAAATGGACAATAAAATCTTATTAACTATCATAGAAAAATTCAAAGGAGGCCCAGTTGGAATTTCGACGATTGCGACTGCGGTTGGGGAAAACATCGGAACGCTTGAAGAGGTTTACGAACCATATTTGATCCAAGAAGGCTATCTAATGCGCACTCCGCGAGGACGCGAAGCCACCGAAAAAGCGTACAAACATTTGGGGAAAATCAAATTGGACAGGCAGGGCGGACTGTTTGATACAAATTAAATCCTCAATCAAATAAATTGTCATCATAATAACAAACTTCGCCGTCCACTATTCTGGCGGGTGAGGTATATGGGTGTTCCGGTGCTTTGCCTTGCGCGAGAATGTGACGGACAGTCCATCCTTTTGCCTTTAGAAAATCTGACACCATCGAACGGTGACAACGCCACCAAACCGCTTCCGAACACATATATGACGTATTTCGCTCCAACGCAATCCGCTCTAACGCCATGATGGCATTTTTAAATTCCCCGGTTTCCATATAATCGGCATAACCTCTGAAGGAACTGTTCCGCCAGCGGTTGTTCTTAGAATCTTCTTTTACTTTTCTCCTTCCGCCTAAATCAACCAAGTGTACATAACCTATCGCATTTTTCGGCAACAGAATCTCCAAGTTTTCTTTGTTAAAATGCGGAAATCGCCTCGAACCCGGAAAGCTGCGTATGTCCACCAACGTTTCAATACCAAAAGAGTTTAGCATCGAGATAAATTCTTCTGATGAATGGGTCGAATGCCCGATGGTGTAAATGATTCTTTCAGTCTTGTCCATGGGAAAGGGCTTGGATATATTTGTCGATATACAATTCTTTTTCTTTTGATTTGTATTGTTGTATAAAGCGCGGGTGTTCCAAAACTGTAAGTTTGCCAAACAAAGACGCTTCTGCATTTAGTTTTCGGATGAATTCCGCATTTTTCTTACCCAAAACAAAAACCTCTTGGGTGTCCAAACCCATCGCGGTGAAATTTTTTAAGGAAGAAACCATAAAATCCCGTGTCATCTCAAAGAGTTGATTGTCATCGTAATAATTCGCATTCAACCATTGTCCGTTTTGGCTTTGCCGCGTAATCGCCAAAGGAAAAGGGGAATTGATGAAAAACGCTTTGTAAAATACGTCCGCCCCGCCATACGCTTCAATCACATCATACAAAAAGACAGATGAGACTTCATGCGTGTGTGCCGATTCCATTTCGATTCCGCAGACGTTCTTCAGGCGTTTGGTGTCGGTGAAAGGAACGCCCGTCACCCCTGCGCCTTTACGGCTGGGATTGATGCCGATGAGAAATTTACGGGGTTTCAAATCGCTGTAGTATTTTTCATAAAATGCCCGCATCACTTGCATGGTTTCTGGGTTGTCCAAATAAGGGTTCATCACTTGGAAACCCTTTGGTAAGTTTCCGGGGTAATGGAGATTTCCATTGAATTCAATCATTTTTTCGGCGAAAGTTTGAGACATAATTGTATGGAATGGTTTTAGAATCGCAAAAAATATACCGCTAAAAAATCAATTGTTTTTGAAGAAAGAATTACAAGCACCGAATGCGCCATGTTGTCAGCCTTGTGGTAATGGCAACCTCAAATGTCAGCCAAAAACTGTCAGAAAAAACCCGGATTTCCCCTTGAGACTGTCAGAGTGAACTACTTGGTTGATTGGCACGTTTTTCGACAATAAGTGAAAGTCAAAAAACAATTGTTTAACTAAAAAAACAAATTAAATATGTCAGAAATTACAATTAAACCATTGGCAGACCGCGTGGTGGTTTTACCGGCACCGGCTGAGACACAAACTGCTTCGGGAATCATCATCCCCGATACTGCAAAAGAAAAACCACAACAAGGAACGATTGTCGCTGTCGGCGGTGGTAAGGTTGATGAACCCATGACTGTAAAAGTAGGTGATAAAGTACTTTACGGTAAATATTCCGGTACCGAATTGAAATGGGAAGGAAACGATTACCTGATCATGAGAGAATCTGATATTCTGGCAATCGTTTAATAAGTATTCTTTCAGCATTCAGGTTTCACGTTCAAAGTTACCTGAGCTGGATAATAACATAAACTTTGAACATTTAACTTTAAACAAATAAAGAAATGGCAAAAGAAATAAAATTTGATGTGGAATCAAGAGACGCTTTGAAAAGAGGCGTTGACGCATTGGCCAATGCGGTAAAAGTTACATTAGGCCCCAAAGGAAGAAACGTCGTGTTGGAAAAATCATTTGGTTCACCACATGTCACCAAAGACGGAGTTTCTGTCGCTAAAGAAATCGAATTGGAACATCCTATTGAAAACCTGGGTGCGCAAATGGTAAAGGAAGTTGCTTCTAAAACCAATGATGTAGCCGGGGACGGAACTACGACCGCAACCGTTTTGGCACAAGCGATTGTTCGTGAAGGCTTGAAAAACGTTGCTGCCGGAGCCAATCCGATGGACTTGAAGCGCGGAATCGACAAAGCTGTGAAAGCCGTTGTTGAAAACCTGAAAGAACAATCCCAAGAAGTAGGCGACAGTTCAGAGAAAATCAAACAAGTAGCCTCCATTTCATCAAACAATGATGATACCATCGGAAGCCTGATTGCAGAAGCTTTTGCAAAAGTCGGCAAAGAAGGCGTCATCACCGTAGAAGAAGCCAAAGGTACAGACACTACCGTTGATGTGGTGGAAGGAATGCAGTTTGACAGAGGGTACCAATCTCCTTATTTCGTTACCAATCCCGACAAAATGATTGCGGAATTGGAAAACCCATACATTTTATTATACGACAAAAAAATCTCCAACTTACAGGACATCCTTCCGGTATTGGAGCCGGTTGCACAATCCGGACGTCCGTTGTTAATTATTTCTGAAGAAGTAGAAGGACAAGCCTTGGCGACTTTGGTTGTAAACCGCTTGAGAGGTTCCCTGAAAATCGCTGCCGTTAAAGCACCCGGATTCGGAGACAGAAGAAAAGCCATGTTGGAAGACATCGCTATCTTGACCGGTGGAACCGTGATTTCAGAAGAAAGAGGTTATTCTTTGGAAAATGCCACTTTGGATATGTTGGGAACAGCCGAGAAAGTTCAAATCGACAAAGACAATACTACCATCGTAAACGGTGCGGGTGACGAAGGCCAAATCAAATCGAGGGTAAACGAAATCAAAGCACAGGTGGAATCTTCCACTTCCGATTACGACAAAGAAAAATTACAGGAACGTTTGGCCAAATTGGCAGGAGGCGTTGCCGTATTGTACGTAGGAGCTGCTTCTGAAGTGGAAATGAAAGAGAAAAAAGACCGAATTGACGATGCACTTCATGCGACAAGAGCCGCTGTGGAAGAAGGAATCGTTGCCGGAGGAGGTGTAGCTTATGTGCGAACCCTTTCTTCTTTGGAGAATTTGAAAGCAGAAAACGCAGATGAAAACACCGGTATCAACATCGTTCGACGAGCCATCGAAGAGCCATTGCGCCAGATTGTCATCAACGCCGGCGGCGAAGGTTCTGTGGTCGTGGCCAAAGTAAAAGAAGGAACAGCTGACTTCGGTTACAACGCCAAAAACGACACCTATGAGAATATGTTTGAGGCAGGAATCATCGACCCGACCAAAGTTACACGTGTAGCATTGGAAAATGCGGCATCCGTTTCCGGAATGTTGATTACGACCGAAGCGGTGATTACCGAAATCAAAAAAGACGAACCTGCAATGCCGCCGATGGGTGGCGGAATGCCGGGGATGATGTAGTAATAATTTCGCGGGCTGAGGTTCTCGAAGCCAAGAAATTTAAAAATAAAAGCGGGCAGAAATGTCCGCTTTTTTTGTCTCCTAATCAGGGTGGAACCAATCAGTGCCCAAACCGGCTCTGCGCACTTTGTTCACCCACCAACAGACCTTCCCTCCGGTGGAGGGATGCCAAAGGGGAACCGCCGAAACCTTCCCACAGATTGTAGCAAGCTTTCTAAGTCTTTGGTTACCTCCCCACAGATTGTGGGACGCCGTCGGGAACCGCCGAAACCTTCCCTCCGGTGGAGGCAAGCTTTTGATTAAATTCCTCATTAAAAGAAAAAACCCCACTTTGCAGCAGGGTTTTCTGAGTATAATCAAATGAATTTATTCGATGGTGAAATTATCGAAATGCAAGTCATAATTGGCATTTTTTCCGATTTTCAAAGCGAAAAGATTAGAACCTGCATCTGTTGTTAGGTCTGTGATGTCGGTCAGGTCCAGTTCAACCAAAACCCATTCGCCTCCGGTGTTGATGATACCGGTGTATTGGTTGTTGGCCGCTACGGAAAGAGAGGTGCTTGAAGTCAAATCACCTAAATTAAACACATAATAGGTACCGTCGTTTTTATACAGATTCAGTGAAACGGATTTCTCTGAATTCCCTTTTAGGTAGAAAGTAATTCGGTTGTAAGTAGCCGGTACGCCGGGTGTGGTGGCCAATGTGGTAAACACATAGTCATTGG
>JAEZDQ010000122.1 GCA_023433225.1 Bacteroidota bacterium
GTACTGCTATTGCTCCAAGCTTTGGGAGTGTTACAGACGCTTGGGCGGGTGTGCTTCACGAAAGGAGAAAAGAATTGTGCTTTGAAGGTCATAGATACATTGATCTTAGGAGGTTAGGTGCTTTGGCAAACCAATCTATTGATAGAAATCCAATAGATAATGAGGTAGAAAGCCAAGCAACAACCCTTCCAATTACCGATCATAGATTTACATTGCCAATTCCTTTTTCTGAATTAAGTGTAAATCCAAACGTTCAACAAAATCCGGGTTATTAATAACACCCATAAAAGTTAAATAATTTGGAAAGCAGTAGAATTAATTCTACTGCTTTTTTCTTCTTATAATTATTTGTCTATCTTTAAACCTGATAAAATTAAAAAAATGAAAAAGATAGGTTTAACATGTGGAGTGTTATTATGCGCTGTGTCTATATTTTGTCAAGATATAGGTTCAAGTGTAGTTATAGGTCAATCTTCTATGCAAATTAAACAGAAAGCTGAAGAGGATAAAGCTACAGAAGGCACCCCATATTTGAATGATGTAGTTTTCGATGCTGTGATTAAGGGATATGACAACCCAATAAAGTTGAAATATAACGCATATTTAGATGAAATGGAATTTGAAATTGATGGTACTCGCTATCATCTAAAGAAAGAGGTGTATCCTGAGGTTCAGATTCTCAATAAAAAATATGTATATACCACCTATAAGGATGGAAAAGAAACTGTTGACGGGTTTTTAGTTGTATTAAGAGAAGCCGAAAATTTAAGTTTTTATAAGAAAGAAAAAATTATTTTAATTCCTGCAAAAAAAGCTACTACAAGCTACGATACCTCTTCACCGGCCAAATATAAATTGCAGGATCCTATATATTATATTGGATTAAATGGTGACATTGTCGAACTGCCTAAAAATGAGAAAAAATTCGCTCAATTATTTAGGGATAATGAAAAACAAGTTTTAGGTTACATACAATCGAATAAGATTTCATTGAAAACTGAACAGGACTTGATTAAGTTGTTTAACTATTTAAGCTCATTGTAAGCTATTATATATTAGGCTCAACCACTCCCCGGAGTGGGTTTTTTGTTTCCGTTAAATTTGATTTAACTTTGCCCCGATCAAAGTCATTTTATGAAACAGCTGTTTGGGCTTTTCTTTCTTTCCCTTTTTCTCGTGGCTCAAGCCCAGATTGTCCCCAATAACGGCGACCCTCAGTCCATTCAAGATTCCTTGAACGATTTCAGCAAAAGGGAAGCCGCCAATGACAGCTTACAGGTTCACCATCCTACTATCAATGATTATAAATTCTGGACAGAACGCAACCCCAGTCCGGTCATCATAGACACTGCTCTGACCATTGAAAGTTTGTATCAACAGAACTTTACCCAAAAAGACGTTTTCGGGAAGATGTTCTTCCCCAATTTCGGGCAGACATTTAACCCCTTGGAATTTGAAGAATCGCATTCGCGGATTCATTTGCTTCCTACAGGGAAATCCTTCAATTACCTTTTCCCCGAGGACATTAAATATTACGATGTAAAAACCCCTACTACCGAATTTATTTATGAGAATGGTGTGCGTGAAGGCCAATACCTCTCCACGACTTTTACGCATAATTTAACCCCGGCATTGAATTATTCCGTGCGTTACCGCGGCCTGCGCTCTGTCGGACGCTACCAAAATAGTCTGGCGGCTAACAATGCTTTTTTAGCGACGGTCAGTTACCAGTCCAAAAATGACCGGTTCAAACTATGGACGCATTTCATTTCTCAAAATATAGACAATGAGGAAAACGGTGGCATTCAGGATTTGAATCAATTTATTAACGATGACAGCCTCAGAACCACCAATCGGCAGAATATTCTGGTGAACTTGGACTATACCGATACCGAATTCGACTCCAGAAGATTCCATCTGGGAGCCGGTTACAGGCTTTTTAAATTATCCGGGCAAGATTCTACAGCGGCACCGTTGCGCATTAAAAATATATTTACCTACGAAAAACAAAAATACCTGCACAAAGAAAACCAGGCAGAAGATTATTACCAAAGTGCCGTTTTCGCAGATCACGGCCGGCGGAATTTGAAGAGTTTCGAAACCCTGCAAAATACTTCTACCCTAGAATTCACTTGGGGCGAACGCCTGTTGCTGGAAGCGGGTTTCCGGTATGAAAACCTGCAGCTTTATTCACCTCGTGAACTGTCGCAGGGGCTTGTCAATGTCCCGAAGGGAATCGAAGATCAATTGATAGGCGCCGTGACGAAATTGTATTTTGACTGGAATGATAAAATTAATTTGAATGCGGATGCCGAATTCAAATCCGGTGAATTTTTCAAAAGCCAATACCATGTCAATGCTGTTCTGGATATACAACTTATTGAAGGTTATCATATCCTTGGAGGTATTTTGGCGCAATCTGCTTACCCTTCTTTAAATTTGATTTACCACCAGAGCTTTTACAAAGATTTTAATTATTACAATCCGGGGTTCGAAAATACAAATACCCAAAAACTATTCGGGAAAATTGATTTGGCAAAACTCAATACCGATGTGGAAGCGACGATTTACAATGTCAACCAATATGTTTATGTAAGTTCGGACTTCAGACCGCGACAGCTAGATGGCAATATTTCCCTCTTTCAACTCAAGGGAAATAATCTATTGACCTATAAGAAATTCAATTTGAGGACTACGGTTCAATACCAAAAAGTTACCCAAAACGAAGCATTCATGCCGCTGCCGGACTTGATTGTGCGCGCTTCGCTCTATTGGCAAAGTATGGTTTTTGATAACAAGGCTGAAGTCCAGATCGGGTTCAACGCCAATTATTTCACCGAATTCGAATCCAGGGAATTCTTTCCGGTGACCAATGAATTCATGTTGCAGCGCACAGACCCCGATTTTGGAGTCCAGAAAATCGGCGGATTTCCCATGCTCGACTTTTTCCTCAACATTAAAGTGGACCGCATGCGCATTTACCTGCGCGCAGACCATTTCAATACATTCTGGGGAGAAAACAATTATTACAGCGCACCTCATACACCATTTAGAGATTTTAAAATTCAGATGGGCGTGAAATGGTATTTGTTTACGTAAACTAATTATTCTTGTCAAACAGACAAATGATGAATATATTCGGTTACAAAACTAAAAGTAATGAAACTTAAACAAGCATCTATTCTTACAATAATTACTGTAGGCTTATGCGTTTTAATCCTTTTCTGGCGGTATTGTTCTATATTAAAAAAAGAAGAAGTTATATTGACAATATACAACCAGACTTCTAAGCAAATAGATTCTATTCAAATTAATCTTGCTTTTTCAACTGACACTTTTGTGATTAACGAGCCTTTATTATCTAAAAAGAATAAAACTTATAGTATTGACGATTCAAAACAAAATATTCAATCAGGTGTAGGGAGTCCGAATTTTTTTAAATATTATATTTCAGGAAAAGAGTTTCAAGGTAATTGGGGATTAGTAGATGGCTGGCTGAGTGTGCAACAAGACACTATTTATATTTTTAATGGTGGATGGAGCAGTGTGAATGATTCGACGAAACTATGCAGTAAATAAATACACAAGCCAATCTGTGAACCTGAAGAACAATGCCGATTAGAAATTGATTAAATCTCCAAATTCTCAAATTGTCCCACTTCATCGAGGATTTCCATCAGTTCATTCAAATCATCGGAAGTCACCAATCGCTGACGATAAGGTTTAAAATGCGGAATCCCTTTGAAATAATTGGTATAATGCATCCGGGTTTCCAGAATTCCGGTTCGTTCGCCTTTCCATTCTACCGCCCACGTCAAGTGTTGTTTGGCGGCTTCCGCCCTTTCTGCCAAAGTCGGTTCCGCTAAGGTTTCTCCGGTTTTTACAAAATGTTTGATTTGGTTGAAAATCCAAGGATTCCCGATGGCCGCCCGGCCGATCATCACACCGTCCACACCGTATTTGGTTTTGTAATCTAATGCTTTTTGGGGCGAATCAATGTCACCGTTCCCAAAAATCGGAATTTCGATGTTCGGATTTGCTTTTACTTTTGCGATTTCGGTCCAGTCCGCTTCCCCCTTGTACATCTGCGAACGTGTCCGCCCGTGAATGGCAAGTGCTTTGATTCCGGTTTCTTGTAAACGTTCCGCCACTTCCTGGATGTTGATGGAATCATAATCCCAACCCAAACGGGTTTTCACGGTAACCGGTAAATTTGTGCTGTCAACCACAGCTTTGGTCAGCCTCACCATCAAATCAATGTCTTTCAAAACCCCGGCACCGGCACCTTTGCAAACCACTTTCTTTACCGGGCACCCAAAATTGATGTCCACCAAATCAGGCTGGACGGTTTCGACAATTTTGGCCGACAGCGCCATGGCTTCTTCGTCACCGCCAAAAATCTGAATGCCGACCGGGCGTTCGTAATCAAAAATATCAAGCTTTTTCTTGCTTTTGATGGCATCTCGGATGAGCCCTTCGGAGGAAATAAATTCGGAATACATCAAATCCGCGCCGTGCATTTTGCACAAACGGCGGAACGGCGGGTCGCTCACATCTTCCATAGGAGCCAGCAAAAGAGGGAAGTCCGGTAATTCTATGTTTCCTATCTTTACCAAATCAAAATTTTTGCAAAGTTACAAATTCCTATGCCACCAGAAAAAAACAAAAATTCGTTTAATAAATACCTGCAGCTTACCAGCATTGCTTTTCAGATGATGGCCATTATGTTTTTTTTCATTTGGTTGGGTCAGAAAGCAGATGAGAAATGGAATGCTTCCGAAACAAATTATTACACTTTATTGGGGAATTTGGTGGGATTAGGCGTTTCTTTGTACACCATTTTGCAACAGCTCAAGCGAATCAACAAATGAAAGATTTCAAGAAAGCGTTTGGTTACATATTTTTCTTTCTGGTCTGTATCGGCTTACATTTCCTGATCCTCCGTTTCGGATTAAATTCAGAGACAGACTTCTCACTTGTGTATATTTTTACCGGTTTGGTCTGTGCGCTGACGCTCATTTTGATTGCTGAATTGAATGCGTTTTTTCATAAATATTTGGGTTTTTTGTTCATCGGAATCATCGCCGTGAAACTGGTGGCGGCCAAGGTATTCATGGACAATTCCCTTGATTTGGATAACGGGCAGTTGAAGTTTGGTTTCATTATTTTGTATCTGATTAGTTTAGTTTTAATTACACTTTTCACTGCCAAACTTTTGCTTCATCCTGAAAAATGATAAAAAGCAGAAAATAAGGTTTCCTTTTTAAAGAAATAACGCTTACTTTTGCACCTCAAAATTGAGTTAAATGAAGGCTCCCTTAGGCAGATTATTTACATTCTTTATTTTATTGTTTGCTTTTTCCGTTTCTTTAGCGGAAGAAACCCCGGCCCCGAAAGAGGAAACCCCTCTTACTGAGCAAGAAGCAATGAAAGCGGAAATCAATGAAGTTATTCCCCATCACTTACAGGATTCTCATTTTTACAACATATTGGCGGATAAGGAACACAATACGTACATCGGATTCCCGCTTCCGGTTATTCTGATCGACAACGGGTTGGTGATGTTTTGTTCCTCCGAATTCGGGCATGGCGAAAAATTGGTAGAAAAAAACGGTAATTTCTACAAATTGTACCACAGCAAAATCTACAAAACAGATGCACAGGGAATCATAAAC
>JAEZDQ010000214.1 GCA_023433225.1 Bacteroidota bacterium
GTACTTCTACTTTGTTTCCGAAGTTTCGTCCGGAAGTAATTTTAATCAACTGAGCCAGGCTGTCTTGTACTACAAAAACTTCGTTGCTGTTCAGCCCGCCTACAAAGGCTTCTCTCGGCACTACCAATACGGGTTTGGATTGGGTTTCATCTTCGGAAGAAGCGAAAACAGCGGTTCCGTACATACCGGCTTTCAGTTCATTTCCGGCACTGTTTGTTACCTGAATTTCAACCGGGAAATTCAAGGAAGCCGTTGCTTTCGGGGCGATGAATGTAATTTTTCCTACGAATTCCTTATCGGGATAAACGCTTGCTTTTACCTTGATATTATCTCCGGTTTTTAAATTGATAACCTGATTTTCATTAACATCTACCCGCAATTTCAAACTGGAAACATTTACAATTTCAAACATCGGCGTTCCGGGAGAAACATAGGAACCGGGTTCAATGTACCGTACGTTCACAATCCCGCTAATGGTCGCCCGCACGTTTGTGTCTCCAACTTTTATTTTCGCATGGTCAAGTTGTGCCTTGGCATTTTTTAAATTCAACCTCGACATGTCCACTTGTTGTTGTGTTACGCCTCCGGTTTTAAAAGCGTTTTCGTATCGTTGGTTATCGGCCAATGCGTTCTGATAAGCCGCCTGAGCAGCAGTCAGGTCAACGGATTGTGTATCGCCACGAATTACTGCTAAGGTCTGTCCAACCCTTACATAACTTCCTTCATCGACCATGACTTTCAATACTTTTCCGCTGATTTCCGAAGGGAAAACCATTTGTTGAAATGGCTCAAAAGTCCCGTTGGCTACATAGTCTGTGGAAATATTCTCAAATTTCACCTGTTCTACATTGACCGCCACGCTTTCATTTACCTGCGCAACAATGCGGGTTTCTTCTTCAGATTTTTTCTTATTATTTACCAGTGTCATTCCAGCCCAAACCAACAAGGCTGCTACGATTACTACGGTAATGATGATTCTTAAAATTTTCATATATGTGTGTTTATTTATTGTATTAATGTGTTTAATTCTCCTTTTGATTTTAACAATTGAACTTCTGCCAGTTTGAATTGCAGTACGGCATTTGAATAATTATTCCGGGCATCAACCAATGTGTTTTGCGCCTCTAACAAATCGGTCAAAGTAGCCAATCCCTGCTGATAATTATTCTGTGTGTTTTCTACAACTCTTTGTGCCAGAGCTACATTCTCCTGCTGATTTTCAATGGCAATCAGGTTGTTTTCAATTTGCGATTTCGCATTTTGATATTCCAAATCCAAGCCTAATTTAGTGTCGTCTATATCGACCTGAAGTTCTCTTAATTCAATATCGGCCTGACTTACACGCGCTTTGGTAGCAAACCCGCTGAAAATCGGGATGCGTAAATTCAAACCGATTGAAGCAAAATCCGACCAATAAACACCGTCCTCCAAACCGGAACCGATTGGAAATTTATCGCCCTGCCCCATATAATTATATCCGGCAGTCAACGACAAAGTCGGATAATAAGCGGATTTACGGGCGTCTATCTGCAATTCCAGAAGTTCTTCCTGTTTTTTAAGCAGTTTCAGTTCGCTACGATTTTCTACATCAATTTCATTGGCCAAAAGAATTTGTTCTACTTCAAATTCTTCTTCAACTAGTTCAATCGATTGGGCAATCGGCATTCCCATGTAGAATTTCAACGCATTTTCCTGTAATTGAACCGCATTCAATAATTGTTGCCTTGTGGTTTTGATGTTGGTCAACTGAACCTCCACACGGTCTAAATCAATTTTCCTCGCCAAACCGTTATCGTAAAGACTTTTGATGATGTCTCTTGTTTTTTCAATATTCACATAACTGCTGTCGATGGTTTCAAGTTGTTCCTTTTGAACAAAGACATTGTAATAAGCGGTAGCCACTCTTTCGATGACCTGTTCTTCCGTTAATTCTGCATTGATCTGATAAAATTCCCGTGTGGTTTTAGCAGCCTTCAATCCGGTGAAAACCGTTTGGTCAAAAATATTTTGGGTCAATGAAACACCGGCAACCGAATTCCACTTTTGACCCATGGCCAGAATGAGAAAAGGCTCGTCTGTTGGCATTCCCGGAAATCCATCGGAAGGAATTGCTGTTTCCTGTAAAATCGGATTATAGGTAATAGAACCGTTGGCGCTGATATTTGGTAAGGCACCCGCGCGTGCTTCCTGAATAAGGTATTCGCTGTTTTCGATGCGCAGTTTTGCCTTTTTAGCTTCCGCTTTATTTTGAAGCGCGTAAGCAATGGCGTCTTTGAGGGTGAGGGTTTGCGTTTCTTGTGCCGATAAACTAATTCCAAAAGAAAAAAGTATAAGCAAAGTGATTGAATATGATTTCATAAATCTCGGATTCTAATTAATTTACAAATAGTGTGTCTAAAATAATTTTCTTTCTGTCCTTCAATAATTTATTGTACGCTGCATCGTCAATCTGCATGGATTCCTGAATCAATGGCCGCATGCAGAGCGGAAAACTGATCAGTGAAATGACGTTCATTACAAACTGTATCGGTTCCATTTTTCGAATGGTTCCTTTTTTTATTTCCGTTTGAATTTGTTTGAAGAATTCAGGTAAAACTTTTTGTACTTGGTCTTGTTTGTTGAAAGCACAACCTTGATTGATTTGCGTTACCAGATAGATTTCGAGGTAAGGATATTCGAGTGCAACCTCCATCGAATAATCAATAAACTCAGCGATTTTATCCTTAAAAGGTTTATCCGAAAACAAAATAGATTCGGATTTTTTAGTTTCTTCAATTTGTGCTTCTTCAAAAACTTGTTCAAACAAATTATTTCTTGAACGAAAATAATAGTTGATCAAAGTGCGGTTCACACCGGCGGCATCCGCAATTTCCTGGGTAGTGGCGTTGAATTTGCCTTCCCTAAAAAAAAGCCGCTTCGCGGTGGATTTGATTAATTCTTCCGTTAATTCATTTTCTTGTTCTGACATTTCGGTTTAAATTAGAAGTTAAACTTAATTGTTTAACAATTTTGTCAATGCAAATGTAAAACAGCGTTCGAAAATGAACAAATGATTCTTGTCAGATTTTTGAAAAAAAATAAAAAGGAGCTATTAAGAACGGTTTGAGTTAATTTAAAATTATAACATTAAGTGTGTATAACATATTTGCTTAAGACCCATTAAGAAATCATACAATGATTGAAGAGTGCTTAAGTCAACTTATCGCTGTTAATATTTAATCAATCCTTTCGTTTTTAATTTCCTCCACAATTTCGGGATTCAATAAAGTAGAAGTATCACCAAAATTAGAGAAATCCCCTTCCGCAATTTTACGAAGGATTCTGCGCATAATTTTTCCGGAGCGGGTTTTTGGCAATCCTGATACAAACTGGATTTTATCGAGTTTTGCAATCGGGCCGATATGGCTGGCGATGTGTTGGTTGATTTCGTTCCTCAAATTACTGCGGTCTCTGGTTTCACCGGTTTCTTTCAGCGTAATATATCCGTAAAGCGCATTTCCTTTGATGTCGTGCGGGAAACCTACAATGGCAGATTCGGCAACGGCAGGATGCTCGTTGATGGCATCTTCAATGGGTGCTGTCCCGAGGTTATGCCCTGAAACAATCACTACATCGTCCACACGGCCCGTAATCCGGTAATAACCTACTTCGTCTCGCAAAGCTCCGTCGCCGGTGAAATATTTTCCCCGGAAAGCAGAAAAATAAGTATCAATAAACCTTTGGTGGTCACCCCAGATGGTTCGGGCGATTCCGGGCCAGGGGAATTTTATACACAAACTCCCTACGACTTGATTGTCTGTGATTTCATTCCGGCGTTCATCCATCAAAACCGGTTGGATGCCGGGCAACGGCAATGTCGCATAAGTAGGTTTGGTGGGGGTGATGAACGGCAACGGCGCAATCATAATGCCACCCGTTTCGGGTTGCCACCAGGTATCTGTGATGGGCGCCGATTTCCGTCCGATGTGGTTGTTGTACCAATGCCATGCTTCTTCGTTAATGGGCTCGCCAACGGAACCCAAAACCTTGATGGACGAAAGATCGTGGTTTTCTACAAAGCTTAAATTTTCCTTTGCCAAGGCCCGGATGGCCGTCGGAGCCGTGTAGAATTGGGTGATTTTATGTTTGTCAATGACATCCCAGAACCTGCCGTAATCCGGATAAGAAGGAATTCCTTCAAACAAAACAGTGGTGGCGCCATTCAGCAAAGGACCGTAAACGATGTAGGAGTGACCTGTGATCCAGCCGATATCGGCAGTGCACCAAAAAACATCGTTCCCTTTGTAATTGAAAATGTTTTTAAATGTATAAGCGGTAAAAACCATGTATCCGCCGATGGTGTGTACCATTCCCTTTGGTTTTCCGGTAGAGCCGGAAGTATAGAGGATGAACAAAGGGTCTTCCGCATCCATGATTTCGGCCACATGGTCTTGTGGCGCATCGTCCAATAAAGGTTGTAACCATAGGTCACGGCCTTCTTTCATTTGAATTTCTGAATTTGTCCGCTTTACGGTTAAAACTGTTTTGACTAAAGGACTCTGTTCCAATGCTTCGTCAACAATCCCTTTTAAATCAATGGATTTCGCACCACGAAAACCACCGTCGGCGGTAATGACCATTTTGCAATCCAAGTCCTGGATCCGCGAAGCGACCGCTGAAGCGGAAAACCCGGCAAATATCACCGAATGAATCGCACCCACTCTGGCACATGCCAATATCGAAACCGCTAACTCCGGAATCATCGGCAGGTAAATACAAACCCGGTCGCCTTTTTGGATGCCTTGGTTTTTGAGCACATTCGCCATTTTACATACACGCTCGTGCAATTCCAAGTAAGTGATGTGTTGAGCGGGTTCATTCGGGTCGTTGGGCTCAAAAATGATGGCGGTTTTATCTCCCCTTTTATTCAGGTGACGGTCGATGCAATTCTTGACGATGTTTAATTTCCCGTTGATAAACCATTTGATATCGGCATGGATCATATCGTATTCCAATACCTTTTCCCATTTTTGGTACCAAGTAAAATTTTCATCGGCAATCGTTCCCCAAAATTCTTCCGGATTGCGAACCGATTTGTTGTAAATTTTGAAATAATCTTCTAAACTGCCGATTTTATAATAATTCATGGTTTATTTTTTGGTTAAATGTAATAATTTCCCAAATCTAAAAAATGGTTTTGAACCTTGGTCTCATTGAATTCAAAAAAAATCAGGACAATTATCCGATTGTATTTCCAATTTGGAATCCATCGTATGGATTAATTCTCTAATTTTAATTAAAATCTCAAAGATGTTTCACCGACACAAAAGTGGCAAAGGTTTCCGATACACCGATTCGAATGGCGAAAAAGTGAAAGACCCGGAATGGAAGGCTTATTTCCAATCGCTTGTAATTCCCCCGGCTTGGACGAAAGTCGAGATTTCCGAAAAGAAAAGAGCCAAAATTTTGGCGACGGGCTATGATGCCAAAGGGCGTAAACAGTATATTTACAATCCTTCTTTCCGGCAAAAACAAGACCGGCAAAAGTTTGACAGGATTATCCAGTTTGCGGAGCAGTTGGAACACATGCGCCGCGTGACCGGCCAGCATCTCCGAAAAAAGAAGCTTACCCGGGAAAAAGTTTTGGCCGCTATGGTTCGTTTATTGGAGGCTGCATTTTTCCGTCCGGGAAGCGAAGTTTATGCGAAAGAAAATGAAAGTTACGGGCTGACCACCATGCGTAGCAAGCATTTGGAAATCAATGGCAATGAATTGATTTTTTCGTACAAAGGAAAATCGGGGATTGAACAGGAAAAACACGTTACCGATGCGCGTTTGGCGAAAATAGTTCAGGAAATTGATGATTTACCAGGCTACGAAATTTTTAAATATATTGATGAAAACGGTCAAATTACCGATGTGAAAAGTGATGATTTGAACCAATACATCCGTGAAATCATGGGGGATGAGTTTTCAGCGAAGGACTTCAGAACCTGGTCAGGAACCATGATTGCTGCGATTGCTTTGGATGAATTGGAGGCCGAAGAAGAACTAAGCCAAAACCAATTGAACAAAAACATCCGCCAAGCGGTCGTTGCGGTGAGTGAAAAATTGGGCAATACGCCTGCCGTCGCACGGAGTTCCTATATCGACCCGAGGGTCATTGAGGAATACTTGGATGGAAAAACGCTGAAATACTTCCAAAAAGAAGTCAACCGTTTGTTGAAAGACCACCAAAACCTTTCCTCAACCGAAATCGCCGTTTTGTGTATGTTGCGCAGCCGGTTGGAGACGGGTTCTTAAGATTAATTGGTAATCATTCAAAAATGAATATGAGAAACAAAAAAGCCCTTGAAAATCAAGGGCTTTGGGGTGGATGACCGGGTTCGAACCGGCGACCTCCGGAACCACAATCCGGCGCTCTAACCAACTGAGCTACAACCACCATTTTTCAAATGGACTGCAAATATACAGCTTTTTAGGAATTCCAAAATTATTTTCAGGTGAATCCTTCAAAATCTTTTATGCCCAAATAGCCTTTCAACAAGAATCCTTCTCCCGCTTCGGTACCGATGAGCATCCCTAAGTCCTTGGCTCTGTTTTCAACACTTTCCATAAAATGTTTGGAAGAAATCGGTGTATCCGGTTCCGGGTTTTCAGGATTGTGGAATTGGGTTTTATAGGCAAAACAAGCTTCTTTTTTCTTTTCCAGAAAACCGGAAACATCCAATACAAAATCGGGTTTCAGCGGATACCATTGGATATAATGAAAAATATGTTTTGGCCGCCAAGCTTCCTGCCCTGTATATATTTTCCGCAAACCGGAAAGGAATGTGGCTGTTTCCACCAGTTCCGCGCCTTTTGGATGGTCAATGTGGCGGTCGTCAACGGCATTGCACAAAATGATTTCCGGACGGTATTTGCGGATGGCTTCGATGATTTTGAGTTGATGGGTTTCATCATTTGTGAAAAACCCGTCCCGGAAACCCAAATTTTCGCGAACGGCTGTACCCAAGATTTTTGCGGCTTGCGATGCTTCCAAATCACGGGTCTCAGCCGTTCCTCGCGTACCCAGTTCCCCGCGTGTCAAATCAAGGATTCCTACTTTTTTGCCCAAATGAACCATCTTGGCTACGGTTGCGCCGCAACCTAATTCCACATCGTCGGGATGGGCACCGATGGCTAAAATATCCAGTTTCATGCGTACTGCTTAGGATTTATTTTTTTCAATCCACTTTGTGATTTTCTTACTTTCCGGGTCGGTGATCGAATAGAAATAATCCTCCAAAGTCCCGTCCTCATTGATCAGGTATTTTTGGAAATTCCATTTTACGGAAGAATTCTTTTTGCCGTTCAGTTCCTTTTGGGTCAGGAATTCATAAATCGGTGCAATGCTGTCGCCTTTGACGGAAATTTTACCCATCATCGGGAAAGTAACGCCGTAATTCAAACGACAGAATTCCGCAATTTCTTCATTGGTTCCCGGATCCTGCTGCCCGAAATCGTTGGAAGGAAATCCGACAATCAGAAAATTTTGGTCTTTGTATTTTTGGTATAAATTTTCCAAACCGTCAAACTGTGGCGTGAATCCACATTTGGAAGCGGTATTGACAATCAGTATTTTCTTTCCTTTTAAATCGGCAAAATCAAAGGTTTCACCATTGATATCTTCCACTTTATAGTCATAAATCGTTTTCATCGCTTTATTATTTTGAGCCTGACAGCTTATCAGGCAGATTAAAAAAATCCAAGTTAAAGTTTTCATTTTTTATTTTTTTTTCTTTCGATTGAATTGCTTGTCCCGAAGATACGAAACCAAAGTTAAAACCAACATCCCGCCCAAGGTAAACCAAATCCAGTTCGGAATCGGAATGGGGTCGCCGGCAGCGTAAGAATGCAATCCCGACAAATAATAATTCACACCGAAATAAGTCATAATGATGGCCCAAATCGCCCACATACTCGCTACGTTGTATGCCCATTTGCCACGCAATCCGGGAACGAGCCGCATGTGCAAAACGATGGCGTAAACGATGACCGAAATGAACGCCCAGGTCTCTTTCGGATCCCAGCTCCAGTATCGCCCCCAGCTTTCATTTGCCCACATCCCGCCGAGAAAAGTTCCGATGGTGAGTGCGAAAAGCCCGATGGTGGCCGACATTTCGCTCACAATGGTAATTTCCTGAATGGAACGCTTGATTTTAGGCGTGGGTTTGAATAAAATCAAAACCAAAGCAATGATGCCAATTACGGCCGACAATCCGAAAAAGCCGTAACTGGAGGTAATGATGCCAACGTGAACCATCAGCCAATAAGATTTCAGCACAGGAACGAGGGGTGTTATTTGCGGGTCGAGCATAGAACCGCCATGTGCAAATCCCATCATAATCATTGCAACAATTGCTCCCGTAGCCGGAATAAAAGCGTTTCGGTTGCGGTAGAGCAGGAGCCCCGCCAAGACGCCGACCCAAGAAATAAAGATGATGGCTTCATAGCCGTTGCTCCAAGGCGCGTGTCCCGACAAATACCATCGGATGCCCAATCCGATTGCATGAAGGGTAAATACCAATACCAATAAGCAGATGAAAAACAGCGTGAAATAATGAATAATTTTCCCGAATTTGTTTTGGGAGCTCAATACTTCGATGAAGGTGAGCAGAATCAAAATTCCCCCAATCATGCAATATGCAATCATCAACCAAAAGAAAACATTGAATTTGTTGTAGAGGATTTCCACATCTACTTTGGTTTGGGAAGGCAATACGTTTTTCCCCCATTCTTTCTGGTATGCGTCAATTTCAGCCAAAGCTTTGTCAGCTGCGGACCAATCGCCGCTCCGCATTCCTTTTTTGATGGTATTCAGGTAATTGGTAATAAAATCATAAGCGATAGAATCAATTTCTACGGAACTTTCTTCGCTGCTGTACAACCAACTGGTCCACATTTCACCCGGATCGTTTTTAACGGGGATGATTTTGGTGAAATAACCGTATGCGGCGTTGTTGAAAATATTGAACCTTTCGGTTACGTTGATGACTTCTTCATCGTATTTGGTACGGTCAGCAGGACGTTTACTAAAGGCGGAACTGTAAGATTCTTCCAGAATATATTGTCCCGTTTCGGGATTGACCAAATTCAGGTAAGAAGTATAACCTTCTTTGGTGGCTTTTGTTTCCGCAAATAAACGGTCACCGCCTTTGGTCCCTACTTTAATGAACGGTACATCGGCCCAAGATGCCGGGTCGATTTGCAGGGAAATGAACCATTGTTCGGCTGAAATTCCGTTGAATTGGTCTTTTTTGTAAATTTTACGCAGGAGTTCCAAGGAATGTGTATTCATCGGTTTGATACGACCTTCAAAATCCTGAACGAGGATTCTTCCGAATTTATCGGCATGGGCTTTATCGACCATCATCCTTTGCCCCAAGGAGTCCGGATGTGTAAATTGCGTGGCAGGCGTCAGGGGTTTTGAATGTCCTTTGATGGAATCTTGGGCAAGTCCCAATCCTGCCAAAAATAAAAACGGAATCAGGATTAAACTCTTTTTATGCAGGTTTTTCAATTGGGCGTTCAGTTTCCAGAAATGGGTCCCTTTCCAGAAGAGCGTGGCAAACATTCCGAAGAACAAAAGGAAGTAACCCAAGTAAGTGATATTGGTTCCCCAACGGTCGGCATTGACCGAAAGGACGGTTCCCTGTTCGTTGGGAAAATAACTTGCTTGGAAAAAACGGTAGCCCTTGTAGTCCATTACGTTGTTCATGTAAATATGGTGCGGGGTTTCTTTGCCTTCGTCGATGAGGGTAATCTCGCTTTCAAAAGAGGAAGGGTTGGTCGAACCGGGGTAACGGTCCAAGATGAAATCGTCCAAGCGGATGGAAAAAGGTGTGTGGATGATTTTGGAACCATAACCGACAGAAACGTTTAAGCCGTTGATTTGGGTGTCTTTGCTGAAAGAAGTGAGCCCCCTGCCGCCAATGATGGTGAGCGTATCTTTTTCTTCACCGGAACTGACTTCAACTACAATGGCTGCCGGAAGTTCTTTGTCCATTGGATTGGATTTATCGCCTTTGTAATAAACCAATTCACCCCGGAAAGCCGGTTTGGGAATGATGAAATTCGAATTGTTAACGGTGTAAAGCGTCCGGAAATTGATGTCCTGTACCGAATCCAAAACGATTTTCCCGGATTGTTGTGCCAACAAAGCAGAGTCGGTTACCATTCCGACTTCCTGACCGGCCATGCTCATGAATTGTCCGTTGAAAGGAGATTTCATTTTCAGGGTTCCATCTTGGTCAAAAAGTTGGATTGAGCCGGGCAATTCCCGGTTATAACTGACCATAGACCCGCCGATGTCTTTGATTTCACCTTCGGCAATGAAGTTGCTCTCTCGTCCGGATTCGCCCATGGAAACCACTTCGAGCATTTTTTTACCGTTTTGGGTTTGCCGGATGGAATCTTTCGCCAAAGGGACATAGTCCAAGGTTTTTAAGGTTACGACCTTATCGTCAAATTGATACTTTCCTTTGAAAGTTCTTTTCAAGAGCCAATTGGTTTCTTTGGCATTGAAATGCGACATCATGTACTGCAGGTTGTCGTATTGTAAGGCACGTTCGCCGTCGTTGATCAACAGTTTGAAATAAGTTCGGTCTGAAATGATTTCATTGGAAGTTTCTCCTTCGGATATCGGCATTTGGCCTTCGAAACTGATGTAACGCGTGATGGCTCCGCCGAGGAAAATAAAGACAAAAGACAGGTGGAAAATCAGCAAAGGCCATTTTTCACGCCTCAAAAGGTTGTACCGTTTGATGTTAACCAAAAATAAAATAATGAGCCACAACATGAGGACTTCAAACCATTTGGCTTCATAAATCAGGGCTTTGGCCGTCGGGGTGTCGTAATCGTTTTCAATGAAGGTGGCGACCGCCATCGCAATTGCATAAATAAACAATAAGACGGTCATGGTTCGGGTGGAAAAGAAAATCTTCTCTATTCTGGTCATTTCTCAAATGATTAATCCACAAAATTAAGCTAAGGATAAAGATTTAAGGCTAAAACGGGCGTGATTTTTATTAGATATTTCTTATTATTTGGGATAAAGTAGGCTTCACCATGAATTTTTTACTTCCGGTTCCGTTAAAATAATTAACTTTTGGCCGTTTTTAATCTTATCTAATTTATGGAAACCAATCCAATCAAAACCAATTACCCTGCGCTCTATACCCTGATTACCGTTTTCTTCTTTTGGGGATTCATCGCAGCGGGCAACAATATTTTCATTCCTTTTTGTAAGGAATATTTTGATTTAGACCAGTTTCAGTCGCAGTTAATCGATTTCGCTTTTTATACGGCCTATTATGTAGGTGCTTTGTTCCTTTTCATTTTCGGGAGCTTATCGGGCAAAGATCTGGTGGGGAAATGGGGTTATAAAAAAAGCATCGTTTACGGATTGTTGTTTTCCGCATTGGGTGCAGGTGCGATGATTGTCGCGGTAGAAGTCAACGAATATGTCGGTATGCTGATTGGGTTATTCATCGTCGCATTGGGGTTTTCGCTTCAGCAAACGGCGGCCAATCCTTTTGCCATTTTATTGGGCAATCCCAAAACCGGTGCGAGCCGCGTCAACTTGGCCGGAGGCGTCAATTCTTTTGGAACGACCATCGGCCCGCTGATCGTCGCTTTTACTTTGTTCGGAACGGCTGTAGCGGTTAAGGAAGAAGACATCGCGGCTTTGCCCTTGGACAAAGTGATTTACCTGTATGCAGGTGTGGGATTGTTGTTCATGGCAGCGGCAGCTTTGTTTTATTTTTCCAAAAAAGTACCTGTTGGAATCGTCAATGAACCCATGGAGAAAGCCAATAAAGCCATTCTCACCTTGGTGATCATTACGCTGTTGTTGAGTGTATGTTTCATTCCGGTTTTCAGGACTTATCAGGTGGATTTGGGTGCTTTGACGGCTGAAGCTTTATCCGATCTGGAAATGTACCGGATGTACTGGCTCTTTGGGGCTTTGTTTGCGGTAGCGGGCGGATTGATGGTCGCTTATTTTCTGGCGAAAAAGAAAGCGGCAGGTTGGGGGGCGATGCAGTATCCGCAAGTGATTTTGGGGATGCTGGCAATCTTTACGTATGTCGGTGTGGAGGTGGCCATCGGCAGTAATTTGGGTGAATTGCTTAAAGACCCCGCATTTGGGGGACATACTTCTTCGGAAATAGCACCCTATATTTCCATGTATTGGGGGAGTTTGATGATTGGCCGCTGGGCGGGAGCCGTTTCTGTATTTAACCTGAGTAAAAATAAAAAAACCTTGGCGTTAATAATTGTCCCGCTGATTGCTTTCAGTGTGATTATCGGCGTCAATACCATTGCCCAGAAAGACATGTCTCCGCTGTATTATTATGTAATTTGTGTGGCCATTCAAATCCTTATGTTTTTCATCAGCAGAGACCGCCCGGCCATTACATTATTTGTGTTTGGGTTGATGGGAATTGCCGCCATGCTCATCGGCTTATTGACGGAAGGAACGGTAGCCATTTATGCATTTTTAACCGGCGGATTGGCTTGCAGCATCATGTGGCCTTCGATTTTCTCTTTGTCGCTGATGGGAATCGGAAAATATACGGCGCAAGGTTCCGCTTTTCTGGTGATGATGATCTTGGGCGGAGGGATTATCCCGCCAATACAGGGGAAACTGGCGGACATCATTGGCATCCATGAATCCTATATTATCCCGGTGCTTTGTTTCATTTACCTGACGGTATTTGCGGTATGGGTAAAATCCATTCTGAAAAAACAAGGAATTGAGGTGGATAAATAAGGTCTATTTGAGAAGAAATATTAAGAGACTCTTAACATTCACGCTTTCGTAATGCTTTATCTGATTATATGTGTTTGAAAACGGTTGGGAGGAAATGCCGCAGTTGGTGTTTAGTGAGAGTCTGTGCATCAAACAAATATAGGGAAAGAATCTATCCCTTTTCCGAAAGGTTTCAAGATTTTTCGGCATTCTTTTCATTATATGTGGCGGCAAAAGAATCTTTTATTTGGTCGGTTTGATGAAATTCTATGGGAATAAATATTCTTAAATTAAAGATTCTGACGCCATTCAGATGGCAGTGTTGTATTTTTGCGAAAACATTCCGGATGTCCCAATTTTATAGCTTTTTGTTTCTATTTATGACCATTCCTCTTACTGCACAAGTAGGGAGCATCAACTTAACGGTATTCGATGAATTTACCAAGGAGCCGCTAAACGCGACCGTTTTTGTTTTAAATTCAGAAAGTTCTGTTTCGGGTGAAGGGACTGTCCAAATCGACGACTAGGCACCGGGCAATTACAGATTTGAAATCTCGGCCGAAGGTTATTTTTCCGGCTATTTGGACGATATAGCCATTCTTCCCAATCAGAACCTGAGCTATTCCGTAGGATTGGAATCGGTTTTATTGGAATTGACCGAAGCGGTTGTCGTTCGGAAAACGTATAGAACTACGGTTGAAAGCCCATTGTCGCTCCGCAATATCTCGAGTGAAGAGATTCAGAAGAACGCGGGTTCCAACCGGGATGTTTCCAAAGCAATTCTCAGTTTTCCCGGCGTAGGAAGTACAGCGAGTTTTCGAAACGATTTGTTCATTCGGGGCGGTGCCTCGGCAGAAAATAAATTTTATGTGGACGGGATAGAAATCCCCGTCATCAACCATTTTCAAACCCAAGGTGCCAGCGGTGGGCCGCGCGGAATTTTAACGGTTGATTTTATTCAAGATGTGGACTTTTACAGCGGTGCTTTCCCGGCCAAGCGAAACGGGGTTTTGTCGGCTTTGTTTGAGTTTAATTTGAAACAGGCACGAAAAGACAAAATAGGATTCAAAGCCATTCTGGGTCTGGACGATATGCAACTGATGGCGGACGGGCCGCTGAGTAAAGACCAAAGTTGGACAGGATTGTTTTCTGTCCGGAAATCCAATTTGCAATTTTTATTTGATGCCCTTGGCTTGCCGTTTTTGCCTTCTTATTATGATGCTACTTTTAAGGTTT
>JAEZDQ010000160.1 GCA_023433225.1 Bacteroidota bacterium
AGCAATGGTATGCGGGCAGCATTCAGGCACGTAAAAGAAGGCGGGTGCCTCGGGATTTTCCCTGCCGGAGAGGTTTCGGGCAAAGACGAAGAAGGCAACATCATCGACCGGCAATGGCAAGAATCAGCCATAAAATTGATAAAAAAATTAAATGTTCCGGTAATCCCCATGTATTTCCGGGCGAAGAACAGCCCTTTCTTTTACAGAATGGCCAAATTACACCCCAGCCTGCAAACCGCTTTGCTTCCAACGGAGATGGCAAGACGACGAGTGAAACCAATACAAATACGGATAGGAAAACCGATTTTGTTAAGGCAGCAAAATGATTTTGAGGACATCCCTTCGTTTACCGAATTTCTTCGTAAAAAAACATATGCGCTTTCTACTTATTATACCCAAAAACGCCCGTCCTTGATGGAAACCTTGAAAATCCCCACCACCATCGCCATCAACACCAAAAGCAAAAAGCCCAAACCCGTGGTTGCGGAAACAGCACCGGAATTAATCCTGAATGAAATCAACACCCTGAGAGCCAAGGAAGATGCTTTGCTTTTCAAAAATAATAATTATGAATGTTTCTTCAGCAAGGCCAATGATATTCCCAACATTTTGCGCGAACTCGGCCGGTTGAGGGAAATTACCTACCGGGAAATCGGTGAAGGGACCAATCTGGAAATCGATTTGGACCGCTACGATGTGCATTACCACCATTTATTTCTATGGGATACCGAAACCGAAAGGATTGTGGGGGCTTACCGAATGGCATTGGGCAAAGAAGTCTATGAGCAGTTCGGAATCCGTGGTTTTTATATCAACGAACTATTTCATTTCGAGCCGGAAATCCACCCGTTTTTCAAACGTTGCATTGAAATGGGGCGCGCCTTTGTCATCCCGGAATACCAACAGAAACCCATGCCGCTGTTTTTGCTTTGGCGTGGAATTGTTTATGTTACTTTACGCAATTCGGAGCAAAAGTACATCATCGGTAGTGTCAGTATCAGCAACCAGTTTTCAGAATTCTCGAAGTCATTGATGATAGAATTTATGAAATCAAATTATTACGACCCTTATGTTGCCCAATTTGTAAGAGCGCGTAATGAGTTCAAAATCAAACTAAAAGACGAAGATAAAGAATTTTTCTTTGATGAAGCTGAAGCCGATTTGAATAAATTCGACAAACTGATTGATGAAATCGAACCCAATCTACTGCGGCTTCCGGTGCTTATCAAAAAATACATCAAACAAAATGCCCGACTAATCGGATTCAACGTAGACCCCAAGTTCAACGACGCCATTGACGGGCTGATGTACATACGTATCAGCGATTTACCGGAAAGCACCGTAAAGCCTGTACTGGAAGAATTGCAAGCGGAACTCAATCGGAAACTGAGCCAATAAAAACTTTAACCTAAGTTTTGAATTTATTTCTCGTTTCAGGAATCATTTTTGCGGAGTTTGAACCATAATTAATTCAAAATTGCAAATATGAAACGTACAGCAACAGCTATTTGGAACGGAACCATCAAAGAAGGAAGCGGAAATTTATCTACCGCCAGTAACGTATTGAACAAAACCCAATATTCTTTTAAAAGTCGGTTTGAAGAGGGAATCGGCACCAATCCCGAAGAACTTCTAGCCGCCGCCCACGCAGGCTGCTTTACCATGAAATTGAGCCTAAACTTGACTGAAGCAGGCTATAATCCTGACGAACTGATGACCGAATCGACCATTCATATGGCGGATGGGAAGATTTCCAAATCGGAATTGGTAGTGACTGCATCCGTGCCCGGAATAGCCGAACACGAATTCCTGAAACTCGCCCAAGATGCGGAGAAAAATTGCCCGGTAAGCAAAGCGTTCGCATTTGAAATTACAATGGAAGCACGCCTCCAGTAAAAGTATTTAAAAGAACTTCCTTCTTTGGGGACGTTTGTTTTCATTTGAAAATTCCAGCATCCACACCAGTGCGCACCCGGCTAAGTAGGCCCAGATATCGTTGAGGTCAAAAGTCCCTACGAGAGTGGAAAAAAATGGATTTTCCTGAAGATTTAATTTTTCAATCGGTTTAAACGCCTGTGAAATTTCTACCAAAACCGCTAATATGCCGACGCCGATAATGGTTTTCTTTTTGTCAACCCCAAAGAATGCTTGGATGAAACAATAGAGCAAAATCACCGTCAAGATACCACCAATTGAGCCCCGGATGGTTTCGTTTTGGATGAATAGAACAATCATAATTTCAACGATTAAAATCCCCAGAAACAAAAAGAAGTATTTTTTATCGAATCGAAAATTCATCAATTTAATTTAATCAGATTATGCATCTAGCATACGAATAATTTCCAAGACTTTTTCCATGGTTTCCTGTGGACTCAGGCTTCCGTTTTCCACGATGATGGCATCTTCCGCCTTTTTGAGCGGTGAAATTTCCCGGGTAGAATCCATCAGGTCGCGTTCGGAAATATTTTTATACACTTCATAGTAAGTAGCCGGATGGGGTGTTTTGAGCAGTTCTTCGTAACGGCGCATCGCCCGTTCATCGACCGAAGCCGTAAGGTAAATTTTCAAGTCTGCTTTTGGGAAAACCGTTGTCCCAATGTCGCGGCCGTCCATCACAATCCTTTTATTTTGTCCTAATTTTCTTTGTAAATCCACCGAAAAATCACGCACTTCGGGAATTTTGGCAACCAAGCTTACTTTAGAAGAAACCTCCATTTCCCGGATTTTTTCTTCAACATTTTCACCATTCAGGTAAATCTCATTTCTTTCGGTTCGGGGATTCCATTCGAAATGAATATCAATGAAATGCAGTTGGGGAACAAGTTCGCTTTCATACACTTCATCGCCCCGAATCATTCCATTTTCCAAAGCATACAACGTGATGGCTCGGTACATGGCACCGCTGTCAATGTGGAGATAGCCTAATTCTTTGGCCAATAATTTAGCTAAGGTACTTTTCCCGGTGGATGAAAATCCGTCGATAGCAATTATTAAATCACGCATTCAACAAAGGTAGAAATTAGACCTAAGATTTTAGACATGAGATTCAATAAAAAAGTTTTAGGCCCCGTGTCTAATATTTCTTCTGCTAATAATAAGGATTGCTGCGCCAATAATTGCTTCCCTGCAATAAGCGGTCAAGATTCACAATCAGGCCGAAATGATTGGAATTGGAGCCTTTGTAATAATTCGCATGTGCAAATTCAAAACGAAACGCATGGATCCGAATCCCGAAACCGTAAGTAAGCCCTGCAAAAGTGCGTGCATCTTCGAGCCGGAGTTCGTTCCCTCTTTTGAAATTATAGCCCAAACGAATGTTGAAGCCACGATCCGGAAAAAGCTCAGCCCCCACCGAAACGTGGTCAATGATTTTCCGCAAAGTTCCCGTTTCCTGCCCGTTTTCATTATAGGGCATCGAAATGTCAAACTTCTGTAAATCGTGTAAATTCATGCTCAATTCAATGGGAACATGTTCCAATCGGTGAGAAATCCCCAAGTTGATTTGCAAGGGCATTTTTTCCTTCATGCCGGAATAGGTTTCCAATTGAAATCCGACGTTTCGAATGGCAAGGGAAATATTGGTCTGGTAATCGATGTCGTGAAAAACTGCGCCGAAATCTGCTGCTACAGCCGAAGACGAATAGGTTTCAATACGGGAACTGATGTATTTTAAATTGGCTCCGACGGTAAAAAAATCGCTTAAATTACGGGCATAACCGATGGTAATTGCGGCGTCTTTGGCAGAAAAATCACCGGTCGGGTTATCGTTTTCATCGTATCCGCGGAAATCGCCATAATCCACATATTGGGCATGAAGTGAGAAAAAGTTGTAATCGTCATATTGGTAAACCGCAGAAGCCGTCCCGAAATTCACATCTGCCAAATAATTGATGTAATTGAATGCGACCTGCCCGTGTTGTCTTTCATTCATCATCGCCGGGTTCCAGTAAGACATATTCGGGTCTGCATCCCAAGCGGAATTCGCATTTCCGCCCAATGCCGCCTGCCGGGCCGAAGTAGTGATGTTGACGAACTCGTAAACCCTCGTTCCGTCTTGTGCACTCACATTCAGGCCAACCAAAAGCAAAAGAATTCCGATTCGTTTCAACATGGAGGCAAAAGTAACAATTATGTATTAACGGCGTAGTTGATTTTTTCTTGTGTCCGGGAACATTTCTTTTAAAACGACACTTCTTGTCGCGATTAAGGGTTATATTTGAATAAATTAATAAACAATGGCTCAAAAAGATACCATCATCCGCCACCGCATTATCATTCAGAAGTTGCGGTCAAGCCCTTCGGGTTTTGAGGAAATTCAAAAGAGGTTGAATGCGGAAGCTGAATTGCATGATTATGAAAATCTGGCGATTTCAAAACGGACATTTCAAAGAGATATCCTTGAAATCGCCACATTGTACAATATTGAAATCAAATTTGACCGTGGCAGAAAAGTTTATTTCATCGCGCAGGATGAACAAGACGATTACAGCGAAAGGATGTTTGAAGCATTGGATGTTTTCCAGGCTTTGAATCTGAGCCAGTCTTTTTCGGCTGCCATTCAATTTGACGCAAGAAAACCCAGCGGGACTGAACATTTAAGCGGAATTTTGTATGCTATTCAGAATAAGTTCCAGATTCGTTTCCGTTACCGAAAATTCTGGTCGGATGAAGAAGAAATACGGACGGTTGAGCCTTATTTATTGAAAGAATTCCGAAAGCGATGGTATGTTTTTGCTTTTGATTTGGACAAAAAAGAATTCCGCACTTTTGGGTTGGACAGGATGAACGGAATGGAAATCAAATCGCTGAAGTTTCAGTTCCCGCAAAAAATAAAACCCAAAGAATATTTCCAAAACAGTTTCGGCATCATTGCTCCCGATAGTGAAACCCCGACCGAAGAAATCCTGTTGCGCTTTTACAAAAACCAAGGTGAATATGTCCGCACAATGCCTTTGCACGAATCCCAAGAAATTTTGGAAGAAAACGGTGAAGAAATGTTGGTAAAATTAAAACTCGCGCCGACTTGGGATTTTATGATGGAAATCCTTTATTATGGCGAATTGGTAAAGGTCATCGAACCGAAACATTTTGCCGATCAAATTAAAAAGCGGTTGGAGAAGGCGGTAAAATTGTATGGAAAATAACATCCTGAATCGGTTATTTGATTAAAATTGAGAAAAACCGGTTTCGATTGTGCCAAATGGCTGGTGGAATTCTGTCTCGACAACCAAGTTTCACTTCCTGACTTTTCGGTTCATAGCCAAAATCCTGTCGGAAAAGAAAATATTGAAAAGTTATTAGAAAACTTCAAAAAAGCTCATCCATAAAAAAACCTTGTCAAGGTTTCAAACCCTTGACAAGGCTAAATCTTATTTCTTCAGGAGGACTGACGAATCAGATATATGGCCTCTCAAATTCCCCTCCTTTGGAGGGTTAGGGGAGGCTTTAAGTGAGGCTCCTCGCTTTCTCCAACGCTCTGTCCAGTCCACTCACATCCTTCCCACCTGCAGTTGCAAAGAAGGCTTGACCTCCACCTCCGCCCTGGATTTCTTTTCCTAATTCGCGCACGATTTGTCCGGCATTCAATCCTTTGCTTTCCACTAATTCATCGGAAATCGAAACGGTGATTGAAGGTTTTCCGTCGTGGTCAGAAGCTACTACCAACAAAACATTTTCCATTTCTTTTCGGAGTGGAAATGCAATTTGTTTGATGGTGTTCGCATCCAAACTCGTACGAACCGCTAGGAAATTCACACCGTTGATATTCTCAAAAGATTTTTTCCAGGTTTCTTTTTCCATTTGGGCTTGTTGTAGCACGAATTTCTCCAATTGGGATTTCAATTCTTTATTTTCTTCCAAAAGTTTCTGAACCACATCGATGGGATTTGCCGGATTTTTTAGTTCCGACAAGATTTGATTGTATTGATTAAATGTTTCTTTCAATTCTTCAATCGCCACCAATCCGGTCGTAGCTTCAATTCTTCGGATTCCCGCTGCGCTCGAACTTTCGCTTTGCAATTTGAACATAATTACATCGGCCGTATTCTGAACGTGCGTTCCGCCACATAATTCAATCGAATTTCCGAATTGAATCATCCGAACCACATCGCCATATTTCTCTCCAAAAAGCGCCATAGCACCTTCTTCCAATGCTTTTTTGAAAGGAACCGAACGTTTTTCATCCAAAGGAATTCTTTCCGCGATCCTTGTGTTGACTTGCTTGATGACTTGTTTGAGTTCGTCCTCTGACATTTTATTGAAATGCGAAAAGTCAAATCTTAAATAATCAGGCCCCACATAAGAACCTTTCTGTTCCACATGCGTTCCCAAAACGTCCCGCAAAGCTTCGTGCAACAAATGCGTCGCGGTATGATTGCGCATGATATGATTGCGTCGTTCCTTGTCCACCACCGCATGAAACGGAAGTTCCGGGTATTTCGGAAGTTCTTTGGTGAAATGAACGATCAGATTATTTTCCTTTTTGGTATTGATAATTTCAATTTTTTCGAATTGATTTTCGATGAAACCGGTATCGCCCACCTGTCCACCGCTCTCGGCATAGAAAGGCGTCGCCTGAAAAACCAACTGATAAAAAGTTCCGGTTTTATTTTCAACTTGACGATGACGCGTGATTTTCACATCCGATTCCAAATAATCGTATCCAATGAATTCTTCCACCGCATCTTCCATTAAAATCGTCCAATCAGAAGCAGAAAAAGAAGTTGCCGATTTGGAACGTTGCTTTTGTTTTTCCATTTCGGATTCGAATCCTTTTTCGTCAATGGTCAAACTTTTTTCTTCTGCAATAATTCTCGACAAATCCGCCGGGAAACCATAGGTATCGTACAATTCAAATACCACATCGCCCGGAATTTGTTTCAGATTGGAATTATTTTGAATGAAATTATCGAGTCGAACCAATCCTTGATCAATGGTTCGAAGGAAATTTGTTTCTTCTTCCTTTATCACATCGGTTACCAATTGAGATTGTTTTTCCAATTCGGGGAAAAATTCGCCCATTTGGGCTTTCAGCGTTGGAATTAATTTATATATAAAGGCTTCGTTCAAATCCAGAAAACGATAACCATAACTAATCGCACGTCTTAAAATCCGGCGGATTACATATCCGGCACCTGAATTTGAAGGCAATTGTCCGTCGGCAATGACAAATGAAACCGCGCGCAAATGATCGACCACCACGCGGAAAGCCACATCGGTCGTAAAGTCGGCACCATATTTTTTACCCGAAATTTTTTCCAATTCATCAATTAAAGGACGGAATACATCGGTATCATAATTTGAAGTTTTTCCCTGTAAAACCATGGCCAAACGCTCGAAACCCATTCCGGTATCGATGCTTTTGGACGGTAAGATTTCCAAAGAACCATCGGCTTTTCGTAAATATTGCATGAAAACCAAGTTCCAGACTTCGATTACCTGCGGATGATCCTGATTGACCAAATCTCTTCCCGGCGTTTTCATTTTTTCTTCCACAGAACGAATGTCCACATGGATTTCCGAACAAGGTCCACAAGGTCCCGTTTCACCCATTTCCCAGAAATTGTCTTTTTTGTTTCCGAAGAGAATTCTGTCCTCGGCAATGTGCTTTTTCCAAAGTTCAAGCGCTTCCTCATCCTGCGCAGTTCCGTCTTTTTCGTCGCCTTCAAAAACGGTTACATAAAGATTTTCCTTTGGAATTTTATAAACCTCCGTCAAAAGTTCCCAAGCCCAGTCGATAGCTTCTTTTTTAAAATAATTTCCAAAAGACCAGTTTCCCAGCATTTCAAACATGGTATGATGGTAGGTGTCTTTTCCCACATCATCCAAATCATTATGTTTACCGGAAACGCGCAAACATTTTTGGGTATCGGCAATTCGGACGGATGTTGGT
>JAEZDQ010000199.1 GCA_023433225.1 Bacteroidota bacterium
CCGAATACACCGGCGAGTCGGATTTCCTGACCCGTTTGGCCAATAAAATCCCGGGAATCAAAACCGACCAGAAATCTCAAATCAACTTCAGCGCAGAAGGTGCTTACTTGATGCCCGGAACCAATAAAGCAGCAGGAGGAAATTCTTACATAGACGACTTTGAAGATGCCCAGTCCCGTATCAGCTTGATGGATGCCGGCTCTTGGAAATTCGGGAGTACACCCGGAAAACCGGCGGGATTGGAAGGGATGGGCGTTCACCCTTATTTCCCGCACGGAAACAGCAATGATAATTTAGATTATGGCAATGGGCGGAAACTCATGTCTTGGTACAGCATCGACCCTCGTTTCTATGGAATTGGCGGAAGCGCACCTGCCGGGATTACCGATGCTGAACTTTCCCAGCACCGCGTAAGAAGGGTCGAATTACGTGAACTTTTCGACCAAAGAGATGTGATGGCCGGGACAGCGGCTTATATCAATACATTTGATATGACTTTCTATCCTACTTTAAGAGGTCAATACAACGTAAACCCGAATGTCATCGATACCGAAAGCTGGGGAGCTGCCATGCGCCCGATTTCCGTTACTAACTTTATCGACTCAAACGTTGAATACATCGAATTCTGGATGATGGATCCATATGCCGACGGAACCGGAAGTGAAGGAGAATTATTGATTCACTTAGGAAACGTTTCAGAAGACATATTGAAAGACGGACAAATGCTGTATGAAAACGGCTTGCCCCATTCCGGTAATGGCGCTGCGGTTTCCCAGTCCAACTGGGGTAAACAGCCCGAAAACTATCCGATTATTTATGCTTACGAAACCGAAGGCGCAGCCCGGAAAGAACAGGATTTGGGTTACAACGGTTTGACAGATATAGAAGAACAGCAGTCCTACGGGCTTACAGGAACCAATCCGGTAACGGGAGAAAGCGACCCGGCTGCCGACAATTATGTATTCTATTTGGATGACCGGTGGGTCAATACTTCCGATGGCGGTTCTATTACGGGAAGGTATAAATATTACCAAGGAACCCAAGGAAATAATTCTACCGATGATTTATTGCATGCCTACAGCATGATGCCCGATGCGGAAGACATCAATCTGGATTATAATTTAGACCAAACGGAATTATACAATCAGTACCGTATCAATTTGAGCCCGTCCGCGCTTCAAAACAACCAAAACAATTTTATCGTTGCCACCAAGGAAGTGGATGTAACCTTACCGAACGGACAAACCGACCAAATAAAATGGTACCAATTCAGGATTCCGGTAGATGCCTACGATACGGATATCGACGGCGACGGTGTGCCGGATTTGGTTTCGGAAGAATCGCTTTCTGCCGCCCAAAGCGTGCTTACCTCAGCACGGTATATGCGGGTTGTGATGAGAGGTTTCCAACAGGAAACAACCGTTCGTTTTGCCACCATGGACTTGGTAAGAAGCAACTGGAGAAGATACCCGAAAACTTTATTCCCAATACCCGGATCTTCGGGACCCGAAGAAGGGGTAGAAGCAGACCCGTTCCTATCTAACCTGGAGATCGGTGAAGTGAATATCGAAGAAAATTCGACCAACCAACCCCCCTATGTGATGCCTCCGGGAATCGTCCGGGAAGAAACCCAAGGAACAACCGGTTACCAAAGCCAAAACGAGGCTTCGATGGTTTTGAAGGCGAAATTAAACGCGAACAGCCCGACCAAGGCGGTTTACAAAAACACCAATTTGGATATGAGAAGGTATA
Organism: Bacteroidota bacterium; assembly: GCA_023433225.1. Classification (GTDB taxonomy): domain Bacteria; phylum Bacteroidota; class Bacteroidia; order Flavobacteriales; family Weeksellaceae; genus Moheibacter. Next base: position 1,753 of record JAEZDQ010000199.1, read on the forward strand.
AGCGCATGGAAATGTATGTCCACGCCGAAAACCTGATCGACCCAACCAGCCAAGATTTGGATGAGAATACCAAATTGTTTATCCGATTGGGAAGCGATTATTCCGACAATTATTATGAATATGAAATCCCGTTAAAATACACGGCTAAATCCGCCACGACGATAAATGCCATCTGGCCGGACGAAAATTTAATCGACATCCAGACGGATTTCTTTGTGGAAGCTAAGAAAGCAAGGGATTTAGACCCAAACATCAATACGGTTGAACGTTATTTATTTGTTCCCGATGCGGAAGATCCGAATAAACTAATTTATGTAAAAGGCCGCCCGTCTTTGGGAGGCGTTACCTCATTGATGATTGGTTTACGATCTACCAATGCACAGGACAAAGAGGTTTTGGTTTGGGTCAATGAATTGCGTTTGAGTGAAATCGACAGTGAAGGCGGCTATGCAGCGATGGCCAGCCTCGGGTTTACCTTAGGTGACTTTGCACAGGTTCAGGTTTCGGGAAGCATCAGCTCTGCCGGATTTGGAGCCATCGACCAAGGGCCGAGCCAGAGAAATCAAGATGATTACCGGGATTATGCGGTAAATGCGCAAATGAAGTTAGATAAATTCTTCCCTCAGAACTGGGGATTGGAAATTCCGTTTAATGTTTCCATCAGCGAACAATTCACCGACCCCAAATACAACCCGCTGGATGATGATATCTTGTTTGACGAGGACCCGAGGAAGGATGAATTGAAAGATATCGTCCGAACCTATGCCCAACAAAAATCCTTCACATTTAGTAATGTGAGGAAAATAAAAACCAATAATAAACCGGCAAGATTCTATGACGTATCGAATTTTGCGGTATCGTTCATGTATGGAGATACTTATAACCGCGATGTTTATACATCCTATAATTTGACCAAACAAATCAGGACTTCCGTCAATTACAATTACAATTTCAGGCCGAATTATTACCAGCCTTTGAAAGACTGGCGGGCGGTTCAGGATACTGCAAAATCTGCGAAATATTTGAAGTTCCTGAAAGAATTCAACGTAAATCCGCTTCCGGCAAGATTTTCATTCAGAACTGAAATTCACCGGACTTACAACGAAAGGCAATACCGGGATTTAAACCAATATTTCGGTGGCAGTGCTTATCTCTTTCCGATTGCATTCAGTAATAATTTCTTGTTCTCCTGGCAGTACAATGTCGGATTCGATTTGACTAAATCCTTGCGGTTGGATTATACCTCCGCTACCCGAACCTTGAATGACGGGGTTGATTATGAATATGCGGACAAAGGGTTGATTTGGAACAACCTGTTTGAAATCGGAAGGCCGGTAAATTATGACCAACAAGTCCAATTGAACTGGAAAACGCCGATCCATTTATTCCCGTATATGAATTGGGTCAATTTGGAGCTCGGATTCACTTCCAACTACAACTGGCAGGCACGTTCCACCGTATTCCGCAACGCGCCGACCCAAGGTGGCGAAGGTTTGGGGAACATCGCGCAAAATTCCAATAACATCAATATGATCGGGGATTTTGACCTGACCAAATTATACAATGAATTCCGTGGCTATACCAAACTCGATTCCATCAAAAGAGGACGAAACCGTGAAATAGATTCTTTGGGCCGTGCCTATGAACAGCAGGCTTTGAGCAAATCCCAAAGAAGGCAAAACCGCAAAGCACATAAATTCAAACACAAATACCGAGGACAGGATTATGGATGGATGATTTTATCCAGCGTCAAAAGGGTCAATTTCAATTACAACCAAACCAACGGCGCAGTGATTCCGGGGATTTTGGCGGAACCGAATTTCTTCGGGTTCGGCAATGAAGACGGGGCACCGGGTGCAGGCTTCATTTTCGGTACCGAATTTGATATCAAGCGTAAATTCATCGAGTCCGGAAATGACTGGATTACGCGCAGCGACCAATTGCTGGAACCTTACCAGATTACGCGCGGAACCAATTTCACCGCCACCTCGCTCATCGAACCTTTCCCTAAACTCAGGATTGATTTGAATGCCAAGCGTTCCACGAGTTTCCGAAGCGTCGAAACGGGTTTCAACCTGAAAGACGCAAATAATCCATATGTCAATACCTATATTGACCGGTTTGAAACTTTGAACAGCAGCAATATTTCGATTTCAACTTCCTTCCAAGACCCGGATCAGATGTACCAGTCCTTTGTGGAAAATACCAAAGTTATTTCCCAACGTTTGGGAATGGCCAACGGGATGGCCCCTTTGGGAGACGGATACTACAACGGGTACGGCTTATCTAATTACGATGTCTTGGTACCCGCATTTATTGCGGCGGTCGAAGGCAGGAATGCCGAAAGCTCCCCGCTCGGCCACAACCGGAAGATTCCGTTACCGAACTGGAATATCACCTATTCGGGGCTAACCAATATCCCGATGATCAACCGAATGTTCCAAGTATTTGAAGTTTCGCATTCTTATTTGTCATCCTATACCGCCAACGGAATTCAGTCCAATCCGAACTATTTCATGGAACCGTTTGGAAGGGATTTGAACAATAATTTTTATTCTCAGAATATTTACGGAAGCGTTAATATGATCGAGTCTTTTTCTCCTCTAATCGGTGTGGATATGACTTTCCGGAACAGCTTCCAGTTGAGGGCGCAATACATCCGCGACCGTATGCTGACCATGAGTTTGAGCAATTACACCATGACCGAAGATTACGGCACGGAATATGTGCTCGGAATGGGGTATGTGATGAAAGACATCAAGCTCCGGATGCGATACCAAGGTAAAAACAAAACCTTTACCGGTGATTTGAACTTTCGGGCAGATGTCCGTTTGAGGGATAGCGAAACACGCATCAGAAGGATTTTGGAAAACGATTCCCAAGTGACGGGCGGACAAAAATTGATGTCCATTATGTTTTCAGCGGATTATGATTTCAGCAAAAACTTTAACCTGAAATTCTTCTGGGATCAAATGATGACCGAATACAAGATTTCGACCGCGTATCCGATTTCGACCATTCGTGCCGGTTTGAGTGCGACCTTGACATTTGGAAATTAATCAAAACAATATAAATTATAACATAATGAACATTCCACAAGATTTAAAGTACAGCAAAGACCATGAATGGGTCCGTATTGATGGGGAGATTGCAACCATCGGAATCACTGATTTTGCCCAAGGAGAATTGGGTGACATCGTATATGTTGATGTGGATTCCCAAGGTGAATCATTCGATGCGGATGAAGTTTTTGGAACCATCGAAGCGGTGAAAACCGTTTCTGACCTCTTTTTGCCACTTGCAGGTGAAGTCATCGAGGTAAACGAAATCTTGGAATCCGAACCGGAGAAGATTAATTCCGACCCCTATGGAGCAGGATGGATCATCAAAGTGAAATTTTCTGACGCAACGGAATTAGACAATCTATTGGATGCAACAGCCTATCAGGAACTCATTGGCGGATAAATACCTGGTTTTTTTCCGGGTTTTACTTTATCTGTACACGGTTCTGCTTTTTGTTGCCACCTTAATTCCGGTGAGCGTCATGCGCGGGAATCAGGAGTCTTGGCTCGATTTTTTGGCATTTTCATATTCCGATAAATTGATTCATTTTTTGTTGTTTTTCATCCTAACGTGTTTATTGTCCGTTTCCTATTGCTTCACCAAGAAACTACATTATTTTCTAATTCCGTTTGGAATTGGATTGCTCATCGAATGCTTACAACATATGATGATGTCGGGGCGTACGTTTGAGATTTGGGATGTAGCGGCCAATACGGCAGGAACGGCAACAGCGTATTTTTTATTGATCAAACGCCCGGTACGAAACGATACTTAATTTTTACATATTTTTTAAATCATCTAAATCCAAACTTTTTTATAATGAGGAAAATACTACTCTTTTTTCTTCCACTAACCCTTTTTGCACAAATCCCCGACTATTACCTCGGAATCGATTTTACCCAATCGGGCGAAGAAATCCAGGACGACCTGTCCGCGCTCATCATTTCAACCCATACGTACGAACTGATTTACACACCCGATGTGTGGACTGCTCTGAAACTGGCCGACCTTGACCCCGATAACCCTCAGAATGTATTCTTGATTTACGGGTATGACGACGAGGATGATAACCAAGTAAACGACCGCACGCGAGATAAAGACCTCAGTTGCCACAATACTTCATGTGCCGGAAAATGGGTCAGGGAGCATGTATTCCCCAAGTCACTGGGAAACCCTTCTTTTGACAACGAAGGCCCCGGTTCGGACGCGCATTCCATCCGCGCGGTGGATTATACATGGAACAATTCCCGCTCCAACCGAAAATTCGCCGAAGGAGAAGGTGATTCGCATATCACCGTTCAGGGATTTTTCTATCCCGGAGATGAATGGAAGGGCGATGTGGCTCGGATGATGATGTACATGCATTTGCGCTACGGAAACCGCTGTACCGCCGGTCAGGTGGCAACGGGGACTTATACTTTTCATCCCGATATGCCGGATATTTTCCTGAAATGGAATGCCGAAGATCCGGTCAGCCCATACGAATTGGTACGGAATGAAGTACTACAGGATATGCAGGGAAACCGGAACCCTTTCATCGATAATCCTTATTTGGCAACTTTGATTTGGGGTGGTAATGAAGCAGAGAATACTTGGCACGAACTTTCTGTAAAAGATGAAATTTTTACACTGACCAAAGCTTACCCGAATCCTGTTCAGGATATTTTGAACCTGGAATCCAATAAAACCATCCGCTCGGTTTCCTTGTTTACAACCTTGGGGAACCGCGTTTTAAATTCGGATTTGTATCAAAATACAACCCAACTGGATTTCGGCTCCATCAACGACGGTGTCTATATTCTTTTGCTTCTTTATGCGGACGGTAACGTGGAAACCAAAAAAATCATTGTCCGGAAATAAATGATTTCTTTATAAAGTACAATTGCGGGTACCAGACTTCTGAATGCCCGCTTTTTTTTTCATCTTTGCAAAGCAAATTAAAATTCCATGGCCGTTCAGAAACCTTCCATCCCGAAAGGAACCCGCGATTTTTCACCTGAAGAGGTAAGCAAAAGGCAATATATTTTTGACAAAATCCGTCATCAGTTTCAACTTTTTGGCTATTTGCCGATTGAAACACCATCCTTTGAAAACCTTTCCACATTGACCGGAAAATATGGGGAAGAAGGCGACCGTTTGATTTTTAAAATTTTGAATTCGGGGGATTACCTTGCCAAAGCAGATGAAAAATTATTACAGGAAAAGGAGAGCCAGAAATTAATTTCAACTATTTCCGAAAAAGCACTCCGTTACGATTTGACCGTTCCCTTTGCGCGTTATGTCGTTCAACACCTTAATGAAATCAGTTTTCCGTTTAAAAGATACCAGATGCAGCCGGTTTGGCGCGCCGATCGCCCACAGAAAGGCCGTTTTCGAGAATTTTACCAGTGCGATGCCGATGTAGTGGGAAGTGATTCGCTTTTGCAGGAAGTGGAGCTTGTTTCCTTGTACGACGCTGTTTTTTCGGAATTAAAAATTCCGGTTGAAATCCATTTCAACAACCGTAAAATCCTGAGCGGACTAGCTGAAGTAGCCGATATTTCCGAAAAGCTGATTGACTTTACCGTGGCTTTGGACAAACTCGATAAAATCGGTGAACTTAAAGTAAAGGAAGAAATGCTGGAAAAGGGAATTTCCGCAGAAGCGATTGAAAAACTTTCGCCTTTGTTTGCGCTGTCGGGCGATTTTGAATCTCAATTAAAGGCTTTGGAATCTATTTTAAATTCCTCCGGAACCGGAATGAAGGGAATCGAAGAAGTTCGCTTTGTGTTTGAAAAAGTTAAGAAATTAGGTCTCAAATCCGCCGATTTGATGCTGAATCTCACCCTCGCCCGTGGATTGGATTATTACACCGGTGCGATTTTGGAAGTCAAGGCCAAAAATGTTCAATTGGGTTCCATCGGCGGCGGCGGCCGTTACGACGACTTGACCGGCATCTTTGGCTTGAAAGGCGTTTCTGGTGTTGGGATTTCTTTTGGACTCGATCGGATTTACCTTGTTTTGGAAGAATTGGATTTATTTTCCGAATCGATTGAAATTTCATTGGATGTTTTGTTCATCAATTTCGGCGAAGCCGAAGCCGATAAATCCATGGAATTGGCCAAACAACTTCGCGAAAAAGGAATCCGTTGCGAGGTCTATCCCGAATCGGCCAAAATGAAAAAGCAATTGCAGTATGCCGACAAAAAAGCGATTAAATTCGTAGTCCTCATCGGTGAAGAAGAACTGAATTCCGGGAAATTTACTTTGAAAAATATGCGGAGCGGCGAACAATCCGAACTTTCTGAAAAGGATTTGTTGGACTTTGGTTTTTCTAATCTATGAATACAGTTTGAGGCTATGAATTGATTAGTCCAATTATTTTTGGGCCGTAATCTGTTTACGAATATTTTTTAAAAAAGCTTAAATTTTCTTACTTTTAAAAAATTAAAAGCACGTCCGAAATCTCTTCTCATAAAAACTTAAGAATTGTACAGTTTTTATAAAATACGTGAACCGTTTAATACGAAAGTATGATTTTTGATATTTTTAAACCAAAGAAAAAAGACACTCCATTTGCCTATACTTTTTCAAAAGCGTTTATAGACATCCATTCCCATATCATTCCTGAAATTGACGATGGGGCCAAAAGCATTAACCATTCTTTGGAATTATTGATGCGGATGCGAAAACTCGGTATCCGGAATTTTGTCTGTACACCCCATGTGATTGAGGGTATGTGGGAAAATTCCACAGAAAAAATTAAGGTCGCGCTCGAAAATTTAAAACCCGTTGTGGCTCAAACACCGGGACTGGAAGACGTTCAGATTCGCGCAGCAGCTGAATATATGATGGATGATAATTTCATCCGTTTATTGGACAACAAAGACATTTTACCCATCAAAGACAATAAAATATTGGTAGAAATGTCTTACCTCGCACCACCGGCCAACCTGTATGAAACCTTGGCAGAGATTCAGGTAAAAGGTTACGAACCGATACTCGCCCACCCGGAAAGGTACCAAGCTTATCACTCCGATTTGGAGCAGTACCATCGATTAAAATCTGCGGGCGTTTCATTCCAGCTTAACATGATTGCGCTGACGAATTATTACGGAAAAGAAGTACACGAAACCGCATTGTGGCTGCTTAGAAATAATCTGATCGATTTTGCGGGATCCGACCTCCACCACATGAAACACATGGGGGCTATCAAGTCGTTGACTCGGCGCGAAGACATGATGGAATTACTCATCCCCATTTTGGAAAATAACCAATCATTGAATTAATTCATACAGAATTAATTAAAATAGCGGTTTGAGGAATTTCCTCAATAAATAAGGATTGTTAAATATATTCAAAACCGGTATAAGAACGGAGTGTTTCCGGAATTCTTACCGAGCCGTCCGGTTGCTGGTGGTTTTCCAATATACTGGCTAAAATTCTCGGCAAAGCCAGCGCGCTTCCGTTCAATGTATGACAAAGTTTATTTTGATTTTCATCTTTGAAACGCAGTTTCAAACGGTTCGCCTGAAATGTCTCGAAATTAGAAACCGAACTTACTTCAAGCCATTTTTCCTGAGCGGCTGAAAATACTTCGAAATCATAAGTCATCGCCGATGCAAATCCGGTATCGCCCCCGCACAAACGCAAGATACGGTAAGGCAATTCCAAATCTTCCAAAAGGCCTTTTACATGGCTCACCATTTCTTCCAAAGCATCGTAAGAATTTTCCGGTTTTTCGATGCGGACGATTTCCACTTTTTCAAACTGGTGCAAACGGTTCAGCCCACGAACATCTTTTCCGTAACTTCCCGCTTCACGTCGGAAACAAGGGGAATAAGCCGTCAATTTTATAGGAAGTTCACTGGCGTTCAATAATTCGTCGCGATAAATATTGGTCACAGGGACTTCAGAAGTCGGAATCAAATATAAATTGTCTTCATTGACAAAATACATCTGGCCTTCCTTGTCGGGAAGCTGCCCCGTACCATATCCGGATGCTTCATTTACCACAAACGGCGGGATGATTTCGGTATAACCTGCTTCAGTATTTTTATCCAAGAAATATTGGATGAGTGCACGTTGAAGCCGCGCGCCTTTTCCGATGTAAACCGGGAATCCGGCACCGGTAATTTTAACGCCCAATTCGAAGTCAATCAGGTTAAATTTTTTAGCTAAATCCCAATGCGGCAAAGCTTCAGGCTTTGGAGAAGCATCTCCTTTTGAAAAGACGACTTCGTTGTCTTCTGCGCTCTTTCCGGCTACTACATTTTCGTGCGGAATATTTGGAATTTGATAAAGAATCGTTTTTAATGATTCTTCATATTTTGCCAACAAATCCTGTAATTCTTTGGTCTGCGTTTTTTGTTCAGCCGATTTTTGTTTCAACAGGTTTGCTTCTTCAGTTTTTCCCTGTTGAAATAACTGCCCGATTTCTTTCGAAAGTTTATTGGATTCTGCTAAAAGGTTGTCTAAGTCAAACTGGGTTTTGCGACGAAACTCATCGACATTCAATACCTCATCGACTAATTCCAATTGTTTGAAATTCCTTTTTTTAAGCCCTTCAATAACTCTGTCCTTATTTTCCTGAATAGCAGATACGACCAACATTTTTCAAAATTTTAGGCAAAGGTAGGTTTTGAAGTCTTAATTCAGAAATTAGAAGTCAGAATTTTAAATTTATTTGACGATTAATTTTTTGGTTTCCACGAAACCTTCAGATTGAATTCTAATCAAATAAATTCCTTTGGGAATCAATCCTAAATCAAGCATTTGATTATCAGAAATTCCGCTAAATTCACGAATCATTATACCCGAAAAATCCAGAATCTGAACCTGATTTTTATTTCTGGATAAACCTTTTATCACAAATGAGTTCGAGGTTGGATTGGGAGCAATTTGAATTTTTGAATTAACTGAAATTTCTTCTATGGAAAGCCCTTCGTAAATTTTATAACAAGCCAGGCTCAAATGGGTTCCGTTTAAAACCAATAAGCGATCGTTTCCAATAAAAGTAGCTTTTGTCGGTTCATCATGTAGGGAAGGATGGATTTTCGTCAAGGTAACTCCGTTATTCCCGAATTGGGAATCGTAATTTCCGTTGCCGTCCAAACCTAATAAAACGAACTTTGTATATGGCTCATTATTTTCCAAAGCAAATCCGATTTGAATAAGATGTTGGCCGTCTGGAGTCACTTTAAATGTTCTCTGATATTGCGTAAAATTTCCGGAAACCAAATTCTCCAAATGCGTAGAAACCGTTCCATTATTTCCGAAATTAAAATTAACTGTCCCATCCGGCATGAATTCAGTGATTTCCATCCAATATACAGTTCCGACGAGGTTGTTGGCTGAATAAAGAATTTTCCCGTCAGGCTTTAATTCGATGGAACTGAAATCGTATAGATTCCCTTCTGACAAAGGAATTACACGTGTTCCAGATTGGTTGAAGGAAGTATCTAAAGTACCATTGGAATTAAATTTCGCCAATACATAATTGTATGCCCCTTGATTATCGAGAATATAATCCAATACAATCAAGCTGCCATCCGGATTGAGTTTCAAATCGCGCAGTACATCAAAATTTGAATAATTATATTTGAGAATTCCGCCATTCCCAAATGAAGAAACCAAATCGCCATTCGCATTAATTTTCATGAGATATAAGCCCGGAGTTCCGGTATCATTCCGTGAATAATTTCCGCCGATGACGAATTCATGTTCATGGGTTTCAAGGAAACTTGAAGTATTGGCTCCACCTTCGATGGAAAAAAATGCCATTCCGTTATTCCCGAAACCTGATACAAAATTCCCGTCCGTGTCCAGTTTGATAACCAATGCTTTTCGTTCATTGCTTGCATTCAGGAAAACACCTCCCAAAACATAAATATAATTATCATGTGAAGTCAATATGTCATAGACATAAATCAGTCCGTTGCTGATGTTGATTTTTTTGAAGCCATTGTCTGCAAAAGCGGTATTCAATTGACCATCGGGAAAGAATTTCCCAATCAGAATATTGTCATTAAATGCAGTCAAATCAGGACTGTAATTGTAATTGGTACCCGTAAAAATATTTTGGTTTTGGTCTATGGTCATTGCCATGCTCCACCGGCCGTTTACAACGTTTGGTAAATTATTTTGATGGATGGCAATGCCGTTATTTCCAAACGTATCATCCAGAATTCCGTACTGAGAATATAAAACGAACGGCAAAAAAAGAAGACAGTATAAAATGTTTCTCATAGAATTAATTTTAGAGAAATTTACACTGTAAATATTGAAATGCAAAAATTTATTTCAATCCCAACGAACTTGATTTTTTATTGAACAATTAATTTTTTTGTTTCGGAATCATTAATTTTTATCAGATAAATTCCTTTGGGAATAGCACCTAATTCAATTTTTTGGTTATCCCGAACGGCTTTAAATTCCCGGATTGATTTTCCCGACAAATCAAAAATTTGAATTGTATTGTCATTTCCTTTCAAACCGCTGATAAAAAATGAATTAGGAGTAGGATTTGGCACTATCAGAACGTTTGATTCCATTGACAAATTTTCTGCTGACATAATATCTCGAATTCTGTAACATGCCATACTTAAGTTATTATAATTTAACACAAGTATTTTCTCTGTTCCCATAAATTTGGCATCCACAGCTACATCATACGAAGACTCTGTTACATCAGTTACAACTTTCCCGTTTATACCAAAACTTGAATCATCAACTCCAGTTAAAGTATATGCAGCCAATCCAAATAAATAGTTGTTATTAGACCCAACATATCCTATTTGATATACCCTGTTTGAAATTAATAAATTAGTCGGGATTTCAGTATTATAATTAAATTCTGAAATATTCATTCCCCCATCCCCAAAGTTGGTATCTATACTTAAATTCTCTGTATTATATCGTTTCAAGAAAAAGTTAGTGCCATTATAGTCTCCTGATGTATATAATTTACTTTGGTTGTATTCAATGGAACGAATTCTTTCCAAGGGTTCATCCATTGCCAATGTTAAATCTTCACTTCCAATAGCGTTGAGTTTAAATAAATTATAGGTTCCGTCTTGAATTAATGACAGTCCATAAAGATTATCTTCATCGTCACGTGTAAAATCCACATATCTGATATAATTATTTGGATTAGGATGCCATATGTGCTTACGTCCATTGTTAGCATATGAAGCCACCAATTGCCCTGACTCATTCAATTTGGTAAAAATTATTCCTTCCGGCTCTATCATACCACCAATTTTTTCCGCCAATAAATAATTTCCATCTTCTAATTCTATTATTTTTTGAGCATAACACTCCCCACAACCCCACGTATAAATACCCTGGTTTCCAAATTCAGAATCATAGGTTCCGGATAAATCAATTTTCACAACATATGTTCTAAAATCATCCATCGCTTCTTTATGCATGCTCGATATAGGGATAAGAAAAAACCCATCATCCGTCAATGTAAAATCATTTGCTGAAATTGAATAGTCCTCTATAAATAATCGCTTAAATCCATTTTCGCCAAATGAAATGTCTATAGTCCCATCTGATAAATACTTAACTATAAAAACTGCACTATCCCATATACCATGATTAGGATTAAATTCAGTATTATAATTTCCCACAATGTATATATTATCATTTGGATCAATAGCCATTGTGATAAATCGTGGATTCAATAAATCTTCCGGAATATCTGTATTATATACAATCCCGCCATCCCCAAACGTTTCATCAAGGATACCATATTGAGAAAAGGAAAAAAAGGGGATCAGGAAAATAGTAAATAATAAATTTCTCATAGTTTTTGCTTTTGCTATGAGAAATATACAATTATATTTTGAAATTCTTTATTTCAAATCAGGGCGAGTCGGACGGACTTCAATTTTACTGGGTAAAGTCC